>NZ_MJEH01000047.1 GCF_001742425.1 Bacillus solimangrovi | reverse complement strand
TATTAGCATTGTTTTAAAAATGTATAAAGAAGCTTGAAAACACTAATTGTTGCTTTCAAGCTTCTTTTAATTCTGATTTTTTGTATGATGAACTCGTAAGTTTATTTTTGGAAAACGGTTTTGCCTTACATACAATTTTTCTGCTAAAGCTAGGCTTGATCCAATTGTTTCAGCCATTGTCATGACTAAGTTCAAACGAGTATTTTGTAAAACGAAAAACTCCATAAAACCACTCACATTTACGATACCTGTAATATGAATATCACCAACCTCAGGGAGCTGCTTATTCATTGCTGCACCAGGTTTTACAGGTCCTTCCTTTAAATTAAGTACACCTATATTTTTGGTGCGTCCCAAACTTGCATCAATTCCAATAATAAAAGGATTGTCGAATTTTGATTGAATGTTTGATAACGTATCTTCTAAATTAAGTGCATGTACAGGCTCGTCCAAATTACCATATAAGTAAAATGAGCTCTTTGGAGTTAATTGTCGAAATTTACTGCCAGCGATTGGACCAAGTGCGTCACCAGTAGACCGATCTGTCCCAATACAAACGATAACAATAGGCCTATTACCAGTTGGTAACAGACGAACAATTTGTTTTGCTAGAGATGCTGCTGCATCGGGTTGTTTATGTAAGACTCGAAAAACAGAAGAGTTTCGGTCTAGAATTTTTGGTTTTAGATTCATAGGATTCACTCCTCGTTAATAGTAGTAACAGTATACGGATTTTTCTAGAAAACTATACATATGTTTCTATATAAAGGGAGAAGAGGAGTGGGGTACATGTGGAGAGCAGGATTAAAATGGAACTTTCTTATAATGGGTACAATGATAGGAGCTGGATATGCATCTGGAAGAGAGATTTGGCAATTTTTCGGGGAAGAAAGTGGATTAGCTATCGTTATATTTTCTGTCTTATTTTCTTTATCATGTTACGTGATAATGAGCATGAGTTTTGAACAACAAACAAGTCACTATATTCCTATATTAGAAAAATTAGTTGGTAAGAAGCTTACATACGTGTACGATTGGATGATTATTTTCTATTTGTTTACAACAACAGTTGTTATGATTGCTGGTGGAGGGGTAGCGTTAGAGATGTTTTATATTCCTTATTGGCTTGGAATAGCTTTCATCTCGATTTTACTGATTCTTCTTTTTTGTTGGGATACTGAAGGAATGTTGTCCATTAATTCGTTGTTATTACCGTTACTAATTACAGGGTTAGCGTTTGTACTAATCGTGTTTGCCAAATCAAGTGAAAATCCATTTGTTTTTCATTGGGATGAACAAAGCAATTGGCCATCTGCGTTCACATTTACTGCATTAAACATTCTACCACTCGTAGCAGTATTAGCGGCTGTAGGAAAGGAAATTAAACACCGAGGAGAGATTCTCATTGCAAGTATAGGTAGTGGACTTGCATTAGGAATGATCTCTTTTCTATACAATGAATCGTTATTACATATAGCAAGTGAAATTGTATTATATGAAATTCCACTCTTTGCAATTTTGAAGCAATTTCCATATTCAATGTTAATATTTATGTCGATTCTATTATGGGCAGCAATTTATACGACTGCTGCTTCAGGGATTTTTGGTTTGATTTCTCGATTTAGAAAATTGTTAAAGGCTCCAGCTTGGATTATAGCAGGTTTATTTGTACTGTTTATGTTACCATTAACAAAGTTTGGTTTTTCGACGTTGATTTCGTTCTTGTATCCGTTATATGGATTGGTTAATTTATATATGTTAGCGTCGATTTTGTTGTATCCATTTTCGAAGCGCTATTCTTCTTAAATAATAATTGATAAGATAAAATATAGAGTTATAATTTCCTTATAAAATCGGACAAATTGTCATTGAAAAGCAGGAGTTTTGCGCTTTTTATTTTACAAGCAGAATAATGATTATAAAAATACTCTTACTTCGTCATGTGTGGTCATTAGGAAGAGAAGTAATTTTAGGAGGAGACTTAAGATGTCTGATAAAGTATATAATCTTTATGATGTAGTAGAAATGAAGAAACCGCATCCTTGTGGTGTAAATGAGTGGAAAATTATTCGAATGGGAATGGATATCAGAATTAAGTGTGAGGGTTGTGGGCACAGTGTAATGATGCCACGGAGAGAATTCACACGAAAAGTGAGAAAAGTTCTAAAGTATGCTGATGTAAGTGAATAGAAGTCATGTAAGAACCGCAAGCGTTATGGAAGTTTGGCAGAGAACGCTTGCGCTTTTTATTGGTTATTTCTATAATTGTGAAAGTATGTACTAGTTTCGGAATATGAAAGAGGAGTGACGATATAATGGCGTTGACAGCAGGTATTGTTGGTCTTCCAAATGTAGGGAAATCAACATTATTTAATGCAATTACACAAGCTGGAGCAGAATCAGCTAACTATCCGTTTTGCACAATTGATCCCAATGTAGGTATTGTTGAGGTACCAGATGAACGACTTGAGAAGCTCACTGAGCTTGTAAACCCGAAAAAAACAGTTCCAACTGCATTTGAATTTACTGATATTGCTGGAATTGTAAAGGGTGCGAGTAAAGGCGAGGGATTAGGAAATCAATTCTTATCTCATATTCGTCAAGTGGATGCAATTTGTCATGTAGTTCGTAGTTTTAAAGATGACGATATTACACACGTTTCAGGGAAGGTAGACCCAATTTCTGATATTGAAACGATAAATCTTGAATTAATTCTTGCAGATCTTGATACTGTGGACAAGCGTATTAGTCGTGTTGAAAAAATGGCTCGTCAAAAAGATAAAGAAGCAATGTTTGAATTCGAAGTATTGAAGAAGTTGAAAGACGCTTTTGAAGAGGAAAAACCTGCACGTGCTGTTGAATTTACAAAAGAACAACAGCAACTTGTTAAAGGTCTTCACTTGCTTACGATCAAACCTATTTTGTATGTAGCTAATGTGAGTGAAGAAGATGTTGTTGATCCATCGGGTAATGAATATGTGCAAATGATTCGTGATTATGCAAATAACGAGAATGCAGAAGTAATTGTCGTATGCGCTAAGATTGAATCAGAAATTGCAGAGCTTGATGATGAAGAAAAACAAATGTTTCTTGAGGATTTAGGAATTAAGGAATCAGGATTAGATCAATTAATTAAAGCTGCATATCAGTTGCTTGGATTAGCAACATATTTTACAGCGGGTGAACAAGAAGTTCGTGCGTGGACGTTCCGTAAAGGAATAAAAGCACCACAAGCCGCTGCAATTATTCACACAGACTTTGAACGTGGTTTCATTCGTGCTGAAACGGTTTCTTATGATGATTTACTAGAGGCTCGTTCAATGACTGTTGCGCGTGAAAATGGAAACGTACGCTTAGAAGGTAAAGAGTACATTGTACAAGATGGGGATGTCATTCATTTCCGATTCAACGTATAAAAGCTTACCATATTCATATGACAAATCTTTAATGTGAACTTGTCATATGTGGAGCATTATGATACAATATGCAATTGTGAGTAATGAATTTTGCTCCTTGCTCCTATTTAGTAGGAGCCGTAAGTCCAAAAGGAGGTGACATACATGCGTAATTACGAAATCATGTACATCATCCGCCCGAACGTTGAAGACGATGCAAAGAAAGAAGTAATGGAACGTTTCCATGGCATCCTTACAAACCACGGTGCGGAGATTGAAAAAGTGAATGAAATGGGTAAGCGTCGTTTAGCTTACGAAATTAACGATTACAGAGATGGATACTATGTGGTTGTTAACATCAAATCTAACACTGAAGCAATTTCGGAATTTGACCGTCTTGCTAAGATTAGTGAAGATATCATTCGTCACATCGCTGTTAAAGAAGAAGAATAATAATTTAACCACGCAAGTGAAGAAGGTGTGTGGTGCACCTTTGCATCCACCTTATCTTCCTGTGTGATTGATTTAACCGTAAATATTTCGAAGGAGTGGTTCTGATGTTGAATCGTGTCGTGCTTGTTGGCAGACTAACGAAGGATCCGGAATTGCGTTATACACCAAGTGGTGTCGCAGTTGCGAAATTCACATTGGCAGTTAACCGCACCTTTACAAATCAACAAGGTGAGCGGGATGCTGACTTTATCAATGTTGTTGTTTGGAGACGCCAAGCTGAAAATGCTGCAAACTATCTTAAAAAAGGTAGTCTTGCTGGTGTTGACGGGCGCATCCAAACAAGTAGCTATGACAACCAAGAAGGTCGTCGAGTTTTTATGACAGAAGTTGTTGCTGAAAGTGTTCAGTTCTTAGAGCCGAGGGGAGCAACGGGTCAGTCATCAGCGCCATCTTATGAACAGGACTTTGGTCCAACTGGCGGCGGTTTTAACCCAAATCAGAACCAACAACGTCAAAATAATACAGACTTCTCAAGAAAGAATGATGCGAATCCATTTGGAGATGAAGAAAAAATCGACATCTCAGATGATGATTTACCATTTTAAGATTTGAGAAAAATATAAAATAAACAATAAAGGAGGTCATGAACAATGGCAGGAGGACGTAGAGGACGTAGACGTCGTAAAGTGTGTTATTTCACATCGAACGGTATTTCACACATCGATTATAAAGATGTCGCTCTTTTAAGTAAGTTCGTATCAGAACGTGGTAAAATTTTACCTCGTCGTGTAACTGGTACTTCTTCTAAATACCAACGTAAGTTAACACGTGCTATCAAGCGCGCACGCCAAATGGCACTTTTACCATACGTGAACGATTAATGTGAGCATAAAAGACAGCGAGAGATGATCTTGCTGTCTTTTTTCACGTTTTAAAAAATATCTAGTACCTGGCTAAGTAATAAGAAGTGTGTTCAATCCTCAAAATGGTTATAATGAGGGAGTAAAGAATGTTTTATAAGTAATAATTATAATGGGAAACCATACAATTATAGAATGACAATACATATTAGCTTGATGACGAGGTGACATCATTGGAACAGAAGCGAATGTTGACGGAAGGTGTAGGAGTACTAGCTTTAACCGTCTTGTTTGCATTTGGTTTTATTTATATACCAATCATTGGACCGTTATTACTATTTCTTCTTGCAATTCCGATATTAAATTATTCTTATCGTTATGGTTATAAAAAGGCGATTTGGATACTAGCAAGTTCAGTTTTATTAGCCTTTTTATTAGGCGGAGAATTGATGATTCCATTTATACTTACATTTATGTTACCAGGCCTCGTAATGGGTGAGATGACTAGAAGAAAAGAAATAAGTTTTTTCATACTTATTAGTGGCGTATTAGCCTTCTTAGTGATGTTATTGGTGAATTATGTGATTATAGCGAGTTTAATTGATATTAATTTTATCAGTACGATGAAGGATTGGTTTGAAGAAACGTTAAAGACATCAGAAAATGTATTACCACTAACAGAAGAAGAGTATGCTAATCAACTGAAAATGTTTGAAGAGATCGCTCTGTACATACCTAAGATTGTACCAAGTATGTTGATTTTTTCTGCTATTGGTTTAGCGTTTGTAATTCAAGTTATTGCTTTTAAATTGTTAAGACGAAAAAATGATAACATTCCTTCATTTCCACCTTTTTCGGAGTGGATTTTTCCAAGAGCTCTCTTATGGTACTACCTAATCGTTTCTTTGATGTTTTATATTGGAATTTCACAAGGGACATGGTGGGAATTAGTTATTTTAAACCTCTTTATCGTATTAGAGGCGGTTATGACGATACAAGGTTTAGGTTTTATTTTCTTCTTTGCAAGATGGAAGGGGTTAGCTAAGCCAATTCCAATCATTATAACAATTGTTGCAATCATCTTACCTTTCTTACTTTATCTTATAAGGATCTTAGGTATAATTGATTTAGGGTTTGATTTACGTCAACGGTTGAAAGAGCAAAAATAATTAGAAGCAGTCAAGTAACATACATGATGTTAATTTGTGTGTAGGAGCTGACAGTATGCCAAACTTTTTGAAAAAACGGTGGCTCAGCTATCCATTTTTTCTGTTTTTATTATTTACAATAATATTAATTATTTATTTGAGTTTTTATCGTTGGGAAGCGGCAATAATAGCTTTAATCATTTTGTCCGGGATCACTTATTCGACTTATCGATACGAACAGCAAATCCAAGAAGAAACAGAACAGTACATATCGACTCTCTCATATCGAGTGAAAAAAGTCGGTGAAGAAGCGTTAATGGAAATGCCAATTGGTATCATATTGTATAACGATGATTATCAAATCGAATGGGCTAATCCATACATCGGCTCTTGGTTTGAGCACGATACGCTAGTAGGCCTGTCTATTAATGATATCTCTGAAGCTTTATCACCTGTATTAAACGATGAATCTGATGAAGAAATTATTCAAATTAATGAGCATAATTTTCGTGTCCAAATCAAAAGAGAAGAAAAACTATTATATTTCTTTGACATTACTGAGAAAACAGAAATTGAACGGCTATATGAAGAAGGGCAACCTATTTTGGGTGTTATCTATTTAGATAACTATGATGAGTTGACACAAGGCATGAATGACCAATTGAAGAGTAGGATTAACAGCCAGGTCACATCAATGTTAAATAAATGGTCTATTGATAACGGGATCTTTTTAAAACGAACTTCTTCGGAGAGGTTTGTCGCGGTTTTAAGTCAACAAATTTTAGAGCAGCTTGAACGCACAAAATTTGATATACTTGACCAAATTCGTGAATTCACTTCGAAGCAAAACGTACCTCTAACCTTAAGTATAGGAATAGGGGAAGGTTCAGATTCACTGCCTGAGTTAGGTTCACTTGCTCAATCTAGTTTAGACTTGGCTCTCGGCCGTGGAGGAGACCAAGTAGCAATTAAACAAGTCAATGGAAAAGTAAAATTCTACGGTGGAAAAACCAATCCTGTTGAAAAACGGACAAGAGTTCGTGCACGTGTCATTTCCCATGCGCTGCGCGAACTTGTACTTGCTAGTGATAATGTTATTATTATGGGTCATAAATCTCCAGATATGGATTCGATTGGTGCATCGATAGGGGTTCTGAAAGTTGCTGAAGTAAATGATGCAAATGGATATGTAGTCATTAATAAAGAAGGGCTAGATACAGGTGTTCAGCGTTTAGTAGATAATATTAGGCAAAATAATGATTTGTGGAATAGATTCATTTCACCGGATGAAGCACTAGAGATCATTAATGAAGGTACATTACTTGTTATCGTTGATACGCATAAGCCGTCACTAGTAATTGATGAACGATTGCTACATCGCGTTGATCATGTCGTTGTCATTGACCATCATCGCCGAGGAGAAGAGTTTATCGAGAACCCCTTGCTCGTCTATATGGAGCCATATGCATCCTCTACAGCTGAATTGGTGACAGAGCTACTTGAGTATCAACCGAAGCATTTAAAGCTTGATAGCTTAGAATCAACGGCTTTATTAGCAGGAATTGTTGTTGATACGAAAAGTTTCACACTTAGAACGGGATCAAGAACTTTTGATGCAGCCTCATATCTCAGAGGACAGGGTGCAGATACGATTCTTGTTCAAACATTCTTAAAAGAGAATTTAGAAGAATATGTGAAGCGTTCTAGGTTAATTGAGAGTGCAACAATCTATCGAGATGGAATTGCAATATCAAAAGCAGATCCTAATGAAACATACGGTCAAGTTATGATTGCACAGGCTGCAGATGCATTACTTTCAATGACGGGAGTCATCGCTTCCTTTGTTATTTCGCTTCGAGATGATGGTAAAGTAAGTGTTAGTGCTCGTTCATTAGGTGATATTAATGTGCAATTAATAATGGAAGGTATGAACGGCGGAGGGCATCTTACAAATGCTGCAACACAGATTGAAGATGCAACCGTTGATGAAGTGGAAGAACAACTTAAAGCAGTTGTTGATGAATATGTAGATGGAGGGAATGGAGAATGAAGGTTATTTTATTAGAAGACGTTAAAGGTAAAGGGAAAAAAGGAGACGTCAAAAACGTATCTGATGGTTACGCTCGTAACTACCTATTAAAAAACAATCTAGCTGTAGAAGCGAACAAAGGTAACATGAAGGCACTAGAAGCGAAGAATAATAAACAAAAACAAAATGCAGCTGAAGAGTTAGAGGAAGCAAAACAATTGAAAGCAAAGCTTGAAAGCTTAACAATTGAGCTTAAAACTAAAGCTGGTGACGGTGGACGTTTATTTGGTTCAATTACGAGCAAACAGATTGCAGATGAATTGAAAGCATCTCACAATATCAAGATCGATAAACGTAAAATCGAGTTAGGTGAACCGATTCGTGCACTAGGTTATCGCAATGTACCAGTTAAATTATACAATGATGTAATAGCAACACTGAAGGTACATGTTACTGAACAATAATAATGAACATTAAAATTGGAGGCACATACTGTGAGAATGGTATGTGCCCTTTTCATGTCAAATGAAATAATGGCTGACTCCTAGCTCCAGTGGACAAAAAATTGTTTGGATTGATATTTTTATATTGGAGAAGTTTTCATATATAACCTTGTTTAGATGTTTGAAAAGGTCAAAGCTAATTACTATACTAAGTTAGTAGTTATCTTTTTTAGAGTGAATGACAAGATGATCATATAGAGAATATAAAGTTTATCTAATATAAAAGTGAATATAAATAATAGAATAAGAGAGGAGTTTTTGAATGAGTGATCTGTTTTCTGACCGTACACCTCCTCAAAATATAGAAGCAGAACAAGCGGTACTAGGTGCGGTATTTCTAGAATCATCTGCTATAACAAATGCTTCGGAAATGTTAATTCCTGAAGACTTTTACCGTGTAGCACACCAAAAAATTTTTGAAGTGATGCTTGATATTGCAGAGCGAGGAGAACCTGTTGATTTAGTAACCGTAACGTCCGAATTATCAAAACGAAAGCTCTTAGAAGAAGCAGGGGGAGTTTCTTATTTAAGTGAGCTTGCTGATTCGGTACCAACAGCAGCGAATGTTGAGTATTACGGTAAAATTGTTGAAGAAAAGTCGACGCTAAGAAGGCTTATTCGCGCTGCAACAAATGTTGTCAGTGATAGCTATACTCATGATGATGATATTGATGCACTCCTAAATGATGCTGAAAAAACTATTTTAGAAGTTGCGCAAAGAAAAAATGCGGGTGCTTTCCAAGTTATTAAAGATGTATTAGTAGAAACATACGATAACATCGAAACACTGCATAATCGTAAAGGTGATATAACAGGAATTCCAACGGGTTTCGTTGATCTAGATAATATGACTGCTGGTTTTCAACGTAATGACCTAATTATTGTCGCTGCCAGACCGTCAGTAGGTAAGACGGCGTTCGCTTTGAACATCGCTCAAAATGTGGCGACAAAGGCAGATGAAAATGTCGCTATATTTAGTTTGGAGATGGGTGCTCAACAGCTTGTAATGCGTATGTTGTGTGCTGAAGGTAATATTGATGCACAGGCTCTTCGTACAGGGAACATGGATGAGAAGGATTGGGAGAAGCTAACAATGGCAATGGGGAGTCTTGCTAATGCTGGTATATTTATTGATGATACGCCAGGTATTCGTGTTGGAGATATACGTGCTAAGTGCAGACGTTTGAAACAGGAACAAGGTCTTGGAATGATTTTGATTGATTATCTTCAATTGATTCAAGGAAGTGGCCGAGGCGGGGAGAACCGCCAGCAGGAAGTTTCAGAGATTTCCCGCTCATTGAAAGCTTTAGCTCGAGAGTTAGAAGTACCTGTTATTGCATTATCACAGCTCTCACGTGGGGTAGAGTCACGTCAAGATAAACGTCCAATGATGTCTGACATTCGAGAATCAGGAAGTATTGAACAAGATGCGGATATTGTTGGATTCTTATATCGTGACGATTATTATGATAAAGAAAGTGAAAGTAAAAATATCATTGAAATAATTATTGCAAAACAACGTAATGGTCCTGTGGGTACTGTTGAACTTGCATTTTTAAAAGAATACAACAAGTTTGTAAACTTGGATCGTGCTCACCAAGAACAAAATGTGCCATCACATGCCTCCTAAGTTCAAATAGAACGAACAAATATGTATTATTGCATAATAATTGTTCGGATTTTATTGACTTTCCTTTAGCGTACTGATACACTAGCTGTGGTTAAATTAACTTATTAATGTAAATAATATATTAAATAAAAACAGCTGCTTATATTGCGTGAACAGGTTAAGCAGTGTATTTTCTAAGAGGAAAAGCGGAGGTGCGAGGGGCATGTCATCAGTTGTAGTAGTTGGAACCCAATGGGGCGATGAAGGTAAAGGGAAAATTACTGATTATTTATCTGAAAATGCAGAAGTAGTAGCACGTTATCAAGGTGGTAATAATGCTGGACATACAATTGCTTTTAACGGTGAAACGTACAAGCTTCATTTAATTCCTTCAGGGATTTTTTTCAACGATAAAATTTGTGTAATTGGTAATGGGATGGTAGTAGATCCGAAGGCACTTGTTCAAGAGCTTGCTTACCTTCATGAACGTGGTGTAAGTACGGATAATTTACGCATTAGCAATCGTGCACACGTCATTCTTCCATATCACCTTAAGTTGGATGCGGTAGAAGAAGAACGTAAAGGTGCAAACAAGATTGGAACAACGAAAAAAGGCATTGGCCCAGCGTATATGGATAAGGCAGCACGTGTAGGAATTCGTATTGCCGATCTTTTAGATCGTGAAGAATTCGAATTAAAACTTGCACATAATTTAAAAGAAAAGAACCGTCTGTTCGAAAAAATGTATGAAACAGAAGGATTTAAATTAGAAGATATTTTGGATGAATACTATGAATATGGCCAACAGATTAAACATCATGTTTGTGACACATCTGTTGTACTTAATAATGCATTAGACGAAGGTCGCCGTGTATTGTTTGAAGGTGCTCAAGGTGTTATGTTGGACATTGACCAAGGCACATACCCGTTTGTTACTTCTTCTAACCCAATCGCTGGTGGAGTAACAATTGGTTCTGGCGTCGGTCCCTCAAAAATAAAACATGTTGTAGGTGTATCGAAAGCATATACAACTCGAGTTGGAGATGGTCCTTTCCCAACTGAACTCGATAATGAAATTGGTCAACAAATTCGTGAAGTCGGTCGTGAATATGGTACAACTACAGGTCGTCCACGCCGTGTTGGATGGTTTGATAGTGTAGTTGTACGTCATGCTCGTCGTGTTAGTGGTATTACTGATTTATCTCTAAACTCCATTGACGTATTAACTGGAATTGAAACACTGAAAATTTGTGTTGCTTACAAATATAAAGGTGAAGTAATTGATGAGTTCCCAGCAAGTTTGAAAATACTAGAACAATGTGAACCAGTATATGAAGAGCTTCCAGGTTGGAAGGAAGATATTACAGGCGTTAGCAATTTGACGGAATTACCTCAAAATGCACGTCATTATATTGAACGTATTTCTCAGCTTACAGGTATTCCATTATCAATCTTCTCGGTGGGTCCTGATCGTAAGCAAACAAACATGGTACGTAGCGTTTATTCACCACAATAATAAACAAAGTGCCGCATCATTTTTATTATGCGGCACTGTTTTTTCTTTATATGTGTGGTAGAAGTGAATTTTTTTAAAAAAAGTATTGCGCCTTTATAATTTTATGTGTTATTATAAAAAGCGTCGCAAGTTAAGATGAGCCATTAGCTCAGTTGGTAGAGCATCTGACTTTTAATCAGAGGGTCGAAGGTTCGAATCCTTCATGGCTCACCAT
>NZ_MJEH01000046.1 GCF_001742425.1 Bacillus solimangrovi | reverse complement strand
AGGATCAAACTCTCCGATAAAAGATTGTTTGAAACTTGCTCGCACAATGTGTTCATTTCGTTCAGTTTTCAAAGAACATCTTACGCCGCTCTCAGCAGCGACTTTTATATCTTAACACCGTCAATCTTTGGTGTCAACAACTTTTTTTATAATTTAATTTGTAAATCTGTAAGTCGAATCAGTTATTACTGACGACAATTTCATATTATAGAGACTATTAAATCAAAAGTCAATACAATTTCAAAAGAAAATCTAAAACTCTATTAAACTTTTACATGATCCTTCAATATACTATATATATCTTAACTACACCTATCTTTATATTATAGATTTCAAATCAAAAGGCAAGTTTTTTCTAAGGTGTCTCTTTCAAATTTCGAATCAATGACTACTTATTCAGTACTCTAACTAGCTTTTCATTCCTATTTCGATGAAAAAACTTTGTGAATGTATAATTTCAGACTATAATAAGGAGAGGTTTGAACTGAAAATTAAAGGGGGATCCTATGGGACTTGTTGCACTTTTATTACTTCTAATCGGGATGTTCCCAGTAATTCTCGCAGTAAGTTTATGGTATTTGTATCCTTATTCTAAGATTACAATCGGAATTCTTTTCTTTCTGGGAAACATTACTTTATGGCAGATAGATGTATCAATTTTGTATATGGGTGACTTCCTCTCTATAGAGACGATAGAATTCTTATTCAAACTTTTTCGGATTGGCCCAATTATGACAATCCCCTCTATCCTATACACTGCTTATCTTTGTTCAAAACACGATGCTTCCAAGGATGAAGAACAAACACCATTATTAAAAATTAGTAATTCACTATTAAGCAAGAAAGCTATTTTAATTGTGTCTGTTTGGGGAATGATAATATATATCATTAATTGGACACCTATGGATATAGCTAATTTATCATTACGTAGTTTGAAATCTTCACATGGAGAATTACTATTCTATTATCCTGAATATGGTTCATTATCGTTTTTATTTAAAGCACATTTATTATTATTTTTCCTAGCTATTACCATACTTTTTCTAAGGACAAGATATGTTCATTCACCACATTTACGAACATTCTTAATACGCTTTATACAAGGAACAATGATTTTATTTGTAACAGGTCTTTCGAACTTCGCACCTCGGACAGGTTTATTAGTAAGTAGTTTAGGTATTATTTTGTTCTCTATATATATTATTTTTTCTTTCATGAAAATGCATCATGACACATTAAATGATTATCAGAACGCGATAAATAAACAACAGAGACTCGATTATATGGGTACAATCACATCAACTCTAATACATGAGCTAAAAAATTCCTTAACGATGTTAAAAGGCTATTCGAAATTGTTAACCCAAACACAATCCTTTGATAAAAAAGGCGAAGAATGGATAAAATTCATTGAACTAGGAAATGATCAGCTAGATGATCTAGTTAATAGCTATTCTACTTTTTTAGAAAAACAAGAGATTGAAATGAAAATAAGCAATGTAAATAAAGTAATCCAAACAGCTATAGATTTGACACGACATGACTTAGATAATAAGGGACTCACTGTTGAATTAAATGGAAAAGACAATATTCGAGCAGTAATGAACGATACTTATATGCACCAAGTATTTGTTAATCTAATTAAAAACAGTATAGAAGCAACACCGGCAGACCGTAAACAGAAAAAAATTAACATATTTGCAAGAGAAGAAAAAGATAATGTCTATATCGACTTTTTTGATTCTGGAACTGGAATTCCTCGATATAAATGGAATGATATATTTACTCCATTTATTTCTGAGAAAACAAATGGAATGGGAATAGGTCTTTCCTTCTGCAAAAAAGTATTGTTTGAGCATCATGGCAATATCGAAGTTATTGGAAGCAATAAAGAAGGAACACATTTCCGAATTACGTTACCGCAATACACACAAAAAATATAATAATTCTCTAAATAAATAGAAGGGAACACGCTTTTTTAACAAAGCTGTTCCCTTCTATTTATTTATTATACATGGTCTAAAATACCTGTTAGATCCTTATATACAAAGTCAGGGTCAATTCCGAGCTTGTCCATCACTTTACCACCGCGGTTAATCCATGCCGTATTGAATCCAAAACTCTTTGCTCCGATAATATCCCATGAATTTGAAGACATAAATAAAACATTTTCCCTTTTAACATGAAGTGTTTCAATAACTGTCATATACGATGCTGGAACTGGTTTGTAGAATTTTCGTAAATCAGCTGTAATTAGTGAATCTAAGTCATTCATAAGGCTATACCTTTCAATTAGTGGATTAAGCATATCTGATGAACCATTAGAGAAGATTGCTTTTTGTTTCGGATTCAGTTGGTGAAGTACATCTTTTACTTCTGGGTAAAGAGTTAATTCGTTATATTTCTTCATTAAACGTATTTCTTGTTCCTTATTCAGTGACACACCCGCTTGCTCACAAGCAAACTGAAGAGCTTCTTTCGTCACTTGAGAAAATGGGCGATATCGTCCGATTAATTCTCGAATAAACGAGTATTCAATTTGTTTTTGGCGCCATAATTGGCTTATTTCTTCACCTTTGTCGGGGAAAATATCTTCTACCTCTTCAAATACAGAATATACATCAAAAAGTGTGCCATATGCATCAAAGACATAAGCTTTAATATTTTCAGTCATTTACTTCCCTCCATTTTTATTCTTTTTCCCCAAAAAAACAAATACAAACATATAATAAAAAGCTACCCATCAAAAAAAATAAGTAGCTTACTCTATGGATGAAATATGTTGACGATACTTCACTGATATGATGTATCTACATTTACCCACACCGTCTTCTCTTGAAAACTTACCCGCTTACCAGGTTTTTGTACGTCAACTGGGTACCCTAAATAAATAAATCCAAGCATTTCATCTTTGTCTGCAAGTCCGAATAGCTCTTTCATTCTTGGGTGATAACATGGCTTCCCCGTCCTCCATATCGCACCTAAACCCAAAGCATGAGCCGCAAGTAATAAGTTTTGAATAGCTGCATTTACCGCCCCGATCTCTTCAATATATTCAACTTTCGGATCTGTTGATGGTATTGCCGCTACTGCAATAATAACAGGAGCTCGAAATGCTTTCTCTTCTTTTTTCTTTAATATAGATTGAACTTCGACTTCTTTGAGATCTTCCATCGTTTCCATCGAAATCTCTGCTAATACTTTTCCTAAAGGTCTTCTACCATCTCCTGTTAATACAAAAAACTTCCAAGGTTCTGTATAATGATGATTTGGAGCCCAAGTAGCTGATTCTAATAATTGTTCAATAACTTCTCTATCAATTGGATCAGGTGCAACCTTACATATGCTTCGTCTATTTCTTATTGCTTCAAATAGTTCCATAGTCTAATCCCCCTCTACTAAAAATAAGCGACCACAAAAAATTAAAAACACAAGATAAATGTAATTTAAAGAATTATCACGATACAGATATAGTCTTATGTGAATTTTTCCTTTTACTTATTCCAATAGGTACACACATCGGTGAACCTGCTACAGGGTCTTGAATAATACAACTTTCTAATCCAAATACATTATGAATCATCTCTTCTGTAAAAACGTCTTCCGGTAAACCTTCTTTATAAATTTGACCACTTGAGATACTAATTAAATAATCGGCATAACGCGCAGCTTGATTAAGATCGTGCAGAACCATCACAATTGTTCGACCGTGCAAACTATTAAGTTCCTTCAATAACTCTAATACTTCAATCTGATGAGCCAAATCTAGATATGTAGTCGGTTCATCTAACAACAACAAGTCTGTCCCCTGGCATAGCGCCATCGCGATCCACGCTCGTTGCCGCTGTCCTCCTGATAGAGCGTCTAGTGGTCGTTCTGCAAACTCATGCATACGAGTTGCATCAAGTGCCCATTCCACTATTTCGTGATCTTGTTTCGTTTCTTTTGATAAAAGTCCTTTATGAGGATGTCGACCATAATAACAGAGCTCTTTAACTGTTAATCCATCTGGAGCTTGAGGTCCTTGGGGTAAAATTGCAAGCTTCTTAGCTACTTCCTTAGTATGAATTCTCTCAATTTCCTTACCATCCAAATAAACTGTTCCAACCTTAGGTTTCAATAACCGGGCAAGTGCTCGAAGAATGGTAGATTTCCCACAACCATTTCCTCCAATTAATATTGTAATTTTGCCTTCTGGAATTGTAAGTGTAAGGTCATCTACAACAGATACCAAATCATACCCTAACGACAAATGCTCAGCAGATAACTTAACCATTACAGTTCACTTCCTTCCATACTAAAAGTGCGTGTTCAATAAGGAGGACAAAAAGAACGGAGAAGAACAAGGCGGCGAAGGTCTCGGCACCTGAGTGAGGCCACTGCACTGACAAACATCCCTGCTGCCTTGTATCGAAGAAATTACTTCTCCGAAAACACTTGTAGACGCAGATACATACGAGTTATTATTTGCCGAATAAGTTACAATGGAAGCACCAATAAAACCTGCAACATCCTTTAAAAGTACAGTCATTTTTCCCGGACTTTTTGAACATCCTCTAATACAATGAAGTTCGATTATTATTTCACTTTACTTTCACGTCTTAATAAATATAGAAAATAAGGTGCCCCTATTACAGCAGTAAATATTCCAGCTGGTATTTCAATAGGCGGAATTAATCCTCTTCCTAGACCATCAGCTAGCAATACAAGCAATATACCGATTAATGCTGAGATTGGAAGAAGGTAACTATGCTTAGCACCAACTAGTTGACGTGCAATATGAGGTGCAATCAAGCCAACAAACCCAATTGAACCAACGATTGCGACACATACACCAGCAAGTGCAACAGCTAAGATAAGCATAAGCACCCGAGAGCGATTAACATGTTCACCCAAACCTTCTGCAACATCATCACCTAAGTTCAAAATATCAAGCTTAATTGCGAATATGAACGTTACGGGTATTAAAATAAGCACCAAGGGCAAAATTCCTGCTACTTCATCCCAACCTCTCCCCCATAAGCTACCTGTTAACCAAACTAATGCAGCATTTGCATCAAGAGGAAACTTAATCATTAAATATTGAATACCTGCATTACAAACTGCACCAAGGGCAATTCCTACAAGAGCGAGAGTAGCGGGTCTTATTCCTCTTTTATATGAGAATAAATATAAAGCAACTGCAACAAGTGCTGCCCCAATAAAAGCTGCAATAGGTAATACGATCGTTGGAGAGCTTGGAAACAAGATAATAACAATTACCGCAGCCAAACCAGCTCCTTTCGTAATACCTATAACATCTGGAGATGCAAGTGGGTTACGAATCGTTCCTTGTAGAATTGTTCCTGAAATTGCTAGACCTGACCCAACGAGTAATGCTACAGCAATGCGTGGGAGACGATAATTAGAAATAATAAATAAGTGCTCCTCTGCGCCCATCCCAGTTAATGCAGCAATGACTTTAATAGGTGATATATAAATAGCCCCTACACCGATACTTATAATTGAAAAGAGAGTAACTAATATAGATAATAACCATATCCACATTTTTGGAGTACGTTTCAGTGTAATCACATGCCTCATGACAGCTTCCCACCTTTTCGTGCTAAGTATAAGAAGAAAGGTGCTCCTATTAATGCAGTGACGATTCCTACTGGTGATTCAAACGGAAAGGCAATAAATCTTGAAGCGACATCAGCATATACTAGCAACAATGCGCCAAACAATGCAGAGAAAGGAATAACAACTCGATAATCGATCCCAACAATCGCTCGAGTTATATGTGGTATGATTAACCCAACAAAACCAATTGGCCCCGCTATCGCAACAGATGAGCCAGCTAGTACAATAACCGTAATACCTGACACTATTCGAATGATTTCGATTTTCTGTCCAAGTCCCTTTGCCACATCTTCACCGAGGCTAAAAACAGAAATTGAACGAGATAACAATATTGATATTAAAAGGCCAACTAATGACCACGGCATAATAATTCCTATATCATTCCATGTACTTCCATCAATTGCGCCTGCTAACCAAAATAGAATAGCTTCAGTTGTAGTCTCATTAAAAATAATTAATGCCTCTGTAATAGATGAAAAAAAGAGATGTACTGCCATCCCCGCTAATGCAAGCTTTACAGGCGCTATACTACCACCTGATGATGCCATCGTATATACGACTAATCCTCCAATAGCCGCACCAATAAAAGCAAAGTAAACTAATGTTGATGGGGATATATTCGGTAATAATACAGTCGCAGATACAACAACTAAGGATGCACCTGCATTCACACCAAAAATTTGTGGTGAGGCCATTGGATTACGTGTTAATGCCTGCATTAATGCTCCAGCAACCGCCAAATTCATCCCAATTATCGCTCCAATGATTGCCCTTGGTAATCGAATTGTACTAATAATCATATGTTCCTTTGATTGGTCAAAAGATAAGATTGCTCCAATAACTGTGCTAAAATTTATATCAACTGCCCCTACTGACACGCTTAACACTAATCCTATAAGAAGCAATATTAAACCAGCTATAAAAAGAACTATCTGAAACACTCTTTTATTCATCTGTTTATGTATATCTATTTGTGAATCTATGTATTCAGCGCCCACCATCGATCACTCCTTACAGTAGATAAGTGACACTTTCTCCAGTGGAGATTTCTTTTATTACTCATTTTTCAACTTAACAACTCATCATAAAAGAAAAAGCGGGAAGAATCGAAACTACCCACTTTTTCTACTTACTTCAATTTAAACAACACTTATTCAATTGTTTGCCCATATAGAAAATTCAAAGAATCTTGAGCAATGATTTCAGATGAGATTAGTCCTCTGAAACGGGACCATGTATCACGATCAACTTCATATACAGCTCCATTTTTTACAGCTGATATGCTATTCCAAAGTGGGTTTTCAGCCCACTCTTCAACAACTGTCTTATCACCAGATTTCATTAAAAATAAGATATCTGGGTTAAATTCGACTAATTGTTCTAAGCTCATCTTCAAATATGGCGCTCCTAAATACTCTTGTAAATCTCCTGCTTTCTCTTCAACTATTGCGTTTGCAAATCCTAACTTTTGCAACAATGAACCTGTATAAGCATCAGATGAATGACCGTGGAAACTATCATTGGTTACAACCGCAGGTAAGACAGTTCGGCTTTCATCTGCTGGAACTTTTGCTTTTACAGCTTCAATAATTTCATTATGCTCAGCCAAACGTTGTTCTGCTATTTCAGATTTGCCTACTGCTTGTGCAATAATAGGAAATGATGCGAGGTTTTCATCATACCCACCTGCTAAGCTAGGTAAGATAATAGTTGGCGCTATTTTTTGCAAATCTTCATAAATTTCTTTATGGCGTTTCAAGTCTGCAATGATTAGATCCGGTTGAAGAGAACTGATTACTTCAAGACTCGGTTGCTTTCGGGTTCCTACAGACGTATAGTCATTTATTTTTTCAAGTATCGGTGCAATGATTCTCGCTTCATCCCCATCATCTGCTATACCAACTGGTGTTATATCTAATGATGCAAGAGCATCAACGAAAGAAAATTCAAGTGCAATAATCTTCTCAGGTTGTTCTGGAATAGTAGTGGTGCCTAATTCATGCTCAATAACAATTTCTGTTGATCCAGTTCCAGTTTGATCATCCTCAACATCCACTTCGTCCTTAACTACTTCTGTTGGTTGAGAACTACAACCCACAAGTGCTGAAACTACAAATATAATTGCTGCGAAGAAAAGTGCATAGGTTTTTTTTGAATAACTTAACATCCTCTTCTCTACTCCCTCGTATGTAATTATTTATTGATGTTGATAATCATTATCATCAATAATGATTATCAATTGCAATGATAATGGAAATCAATTCGTTTGTCTACTTTTTTTGGGAACCTTTTCACTTTAGCGTTTGTCATTCGTTTTTCTAAACTTCTTTCATACGTATATGTCTTTGAAATAAAACTAGAGGTCATACACCTAAGTAAGCCATTATAATTTAATTGAAAGGAGAGAGTTTCTCCAATATTCATCGGTTTAGCATCGGTTATATCTACCATTAAATGATCGCTCGTTCCACCAAGTATTTTAATATGTGGATTGAGAGGTTTTAAGTTATTCAAATCTAGATCTTGTTGCCCCAACGATACAATTGCTATTACCCGAGAACTAGCGTTTCCCATTAATAATTGCTGTCTAGCTTTGTCTCCAGAAGGTTTAATTTGTATTTCAACAATTTCTGCCTCTAATCGAAACGCATTTTGGTAGAGACCTCGTATATGGCTCCCATCAACTGTGTTCAAACCGAGATAGATCGTTTCACCAATTCTTAGTTGATTCACTCCACCTATTTGCCTTCCTGCAAAAATTAACGGTAACGTACTTGAATTTCCCCCTGATACGACTTCAATTGTTCTTCCTAGTTTCTCTTCGATTTCATTTGCAAGTTCCGTTAATTGTAATAACTTCTCTTCAGTTGGATAAACACTTGAATAACATCCAAGATTCGAACCTATCCCATCAATACGTATACCTCTTAAAGTCATAACTTTTTCAATCATCGGAATGACAAACTCTGGTTGAATACCTTCTCTTAAATCCCCAAGTTCAACCATTAAAATTATTCGATGTAGCTGACCTCTCTTAAGAGCAGCTTCATTCAACTGATAAATTGTTTCCCACTCGGAATTAAGACTTATATCACATAAATCAACAACTGACTCAATCTCACTTCTACCAGGAATTCGTAACATCATGTACTCAGCATTTGGAAAGGTTAATTTCAATTTTGCGACATTTTGCAACCTAGAATCTGCAAAGGATAAATATCCTACATCAATAACTGAACGAATAATTTCTACATCTGCTGATACACCTTTTGTAACGATGAAAGGATGAACGCCATACTCTACGCATTTCTTCCGAACGTATGATGCGTTATGTTTAATTTTAGATAAATTTATTGTTAACATTGGATATTGCTGTTCCACATCAATAAGCTCCTTTTACTAGAGGGTTTGGAAAGCTTGAATAGGAATACGTTTTTGCAGTATCACTCATCCGCATTTTTAATAAAGCTTTTGTTTTAATCTCATTGCTAAAGAGGTAATCGTAAATGAGCTTATAGTTCGGTAATTGTTTATTCAATGATTGTTCTACCACCTCACAAATAACAGTCCACAAGCTGGATTCATCGATATCAAAATGACGACTTACACAAAACAGCAAATCACCTATGTGATTCTGAATTACTGCATGGTGAAACTTTCGAATAACACCATGCAAAGACTCTGATGTTAAACTTGAATTTTCTAATTTCAACTCAGGAAAACTCTTCTTCAGCATTTCCTCATCAATGCGAACACCGCCTAAGTCCCGAATCATCACACGTTTAACCTGACAGTCTTTCACACAAATAATTGTATTTTGCATATGAGCCTCAAGAGCAATACCATAATTCTGAATAAGGTGGATAAGAGGTGGAATGAAAACTAGCGCATACTCTCTTATAAAAGCTGCAACTTTTTCAAAAGTTATCTGACTGCCCTTATATCGTTCTTTCATAACATCTATGATTGTTGGAACACCTGTATACGGGTTATTAGCTGTTAGACTTGCTGCCACAAAGGCTCTCTCACCGACATTCAAATGTACATATGGATCTTCACGTAATAAAAATGCTAAGTTTTTGCCTCTTAGTTGCTGATCATCATCTTTTTTAAAGTAAGCTCCATATGGTTCCTTCAATACAATAAGTTGTTTTAAAGCATTCATATCTTTACGAACGATTTTTTCGAATAAGTTAGATAATACAGGTCCATCAACTGTGATTTCTGGAGAAACAATTCTAACCGCACTCGTCGCTTGTATTCGAACAGGCAATTTCACATGGAAATTAGAGTCAAGTAGATTCATCGTTCGAAACGATAAAGTGGCCCTTGATGTAAGCTGATAAGGAACAGGCACAATATCACCTTTAGATAGTTCTTCAGCATATAAATCTGGTAAGACATTCTCATATTGCCATGGGTGGACAATGAATGGGATATAATCATCTAATGATTGACCTGTCATTCGTACAATCTCATTACAAACTTCCTCCAATGTTGGATTCAGTTTAAATAACAGAGGAGCTTCACCGAAAGTAACTGTTGTCTCTTGGACAAACTTTCTTCTTACAAGAACAATTAACAATGGAATTTCGTGTTCAAACTCAGGCGCATATTGTTTCACTTCTTGCTCAGATAATCCACGTTTTACTTTTGTTGATGGATGTAGAGGATGTCCTTCTACTACCATACTCTCCGAATATGTTAACTCATCAAAGGACTTGATCGATTTCATTTGTTCAATCCATTGCATCCAGTTCTCCGGATTCTCAAAATCGCCCTGTTGAAAGACGGTTTGTAGTTGTTGGCCTGTCCACTGTTTCTTTGCATGAAATGCTTCATAAGAATAAGCAAGATTGATACAACTATTTAGTAATTCTTCTTTGAGGTCTGTCGTAATTGCAACACCAAAATCACGTCTAAGTAAATCAATAAAATCAGATAGTTCAAGTATTTTCCGCCATTTATCACCTTTTACAAAAAAATATTCATCCGCCAATTCGACTCTCTTAAATGCACCAAATTTTTTCACAGGTAAATAGAGTTGAGCACGAATTGATTTATTTGTGATCACATAATAAAAACGCACACCCTGATTATTCATTAGAGATGGGTGTATGTATGGTGAATCTTCGAGAACACAACTTACGCCGTCTCCCCACAATCTTTCTCTAAGTACACTGTTTGCAACCCTCGCTCGAATACCTGCGTCTGCTAGTAATTTACATTGAAATGTATTTACAGTTTGTAGCATTGTTCTCCTCCTTCATCTATAGAATCAATCTTTTTAAAATTTGTTATGACTGGTATGAATGTACCTATCGCCATAATGGCAAATGTAAACATAATACCTATCGAATCCGCTAAAAAACTAATAACTAATGCACCTAATGGAATCATTCCTCGATCCATTAAAATCACACTCATAATACGCCCACGCTTCTCATCTGGTATTTTATTTTGAAAATAGATCCGATTTGTAGAACGTGTCCATTGTCCAAAAAAACCGATAGCAAACAGGCAAACAAATAATAATGATTTTAAAGGGATGAGCACACCAATGAGACTAATAGAAAATAAACATAAACTGCGATAATACATTGTTTCCTCATTCACCTGAGTTAATACTTTAGGTAAAGTAAGCGTTGCTACAATTCCACCAACCGCAGCAAATGACATAGCTATTCCAAACACCTCTGCCTCTCCCGGAAAATGAAAATCGGTTAATACCGGCAGAATCGTAGTATAAGAGAACCCGAATGCCATAGCTGTTAACGAAGAGATAAATAATCCCCTACCCTTCAAATCATATGAAAAGTATTGCTTCATCTCTTGAATTGCAAACGACTTTTTCTGACTCCCCTTTGTCGATACCCGTTCGACCGTTATCGGTAAACATAATAACAATGAAATAAACAAACAAAACGCTTGCAATGCAAAGGTATAAGATACAAAGCCTAGACCTATCAATAAGCCAGCAATCGCTGGGCCAATTGAACGACAAATATTAATTACAAATGAATAGCGAGAAACGATAACACTTACATTTACGTCCTTAGACATAGCTGGCAGGATGGCGTTACGAATTGGAGTTTCAAAAGCACTCACACAACCACGCAAACACGCATAAAAAAGAATTACTATAATCGGTAGTTGTTCACTTGTAATTACGACAATCGTAAAAAAGAAAGTAAACAGAAAAGATAATCCACTTAAAAGCTTAATTAACATTGAACGAGAATACTGATCACACAATCTTCCTGCATATAAACTAAATACTAAAATTGGCACTAAACGAGCAAAGTTTATCCACCCTAGATAAACCGGATTATGAAACGTTTCAAACACATACCAATTCAAAGCGATTATCCCTATCCAATTACCTAAGAAAAGAAAAAATGAACTACTGAAAAACCACCTAGAAATATCAAATCACCTCCAAAAAACTAATTGACAAATAAGTTAATTTTGTTACTATTGATAATGATTATCATTGTCGTTTGATATTTTGAATTATACGAATAGATTTGGAATTTGTAAATATTTAATTTAATGAGGTGATTACATTGAGTATCCAATCTAGGTTCATGCCACATACACATATTCATGAACAAAAGTTTGATAACGAAGAATTAAAGATTATCGATTACATAGAGAAATCCAAGTCTCAGTTACGTAACTCGTTTTTGAAAAACATTCAAAGTGGAAGAGATGGCATTTTAAAACGACTAATTGCTTCTATCATCCGTGAAAATATATTGGGACTTAGAAATAGTGAGATTATTATTCATAAAGAGAATGGAAAATGGGGAGAACAACACGCTTGTCCTACTTCTGTTATGAAGCACTTACAGGCAGAAGCTACATTGTATGAGACATATACTGAAATATCAGCACTCTTTTTACACAATAATGACGCTTATCTAGTGATTCCAATTAACAAAAGATATGCATTTGGTAGGGTTGAAGTAAATACGCCAATATCAATCATTATGAAGGATGGTTATTCAAAACGAATTTCTCATTCTGTAGAAATACTTGAGCTCTTGGTAAAGGAAGGTTGGGAAGGTGATCAAGAAGCGATTGATGTATTCAAACATGATCTAACAAATAGCTCTGCGAACCTTACATTTGCTTATGCTCATTATGAATAATAATCTCACTATTTCT
>NZ_MJEH01000045.1 GCF_001742425.1 Bacillus solimangrovi | reverse complement strand
CTTCAGCTTGTTCTTCCGTTGGTTCTGTTACTTCACCTTCAGCTTGTTCTTCTGTTGGTTCTGTTACTTCACCTTCAGCTTGTTCTTCTGTTGGTTCTGTTACTTCTTCAGTTGATTCAATTTCTACGATTGGCTCTTCGATGACTTCTTCTAATTCATCAACAATTAATTCTTCAGGCGATATCGAATAATCTTCGTCCTCATCATATTCAGGTAAGAAGATGTGTTCTTTCGAAATAATCTCTTCCTCTTGGCTATCACTGCTCCACTTAATATCAAGTTCAGTGAGTGATCGATCTGGATTGCTGTAAGCTACTCTTATTTGATATCGTTCACCTGCCTCTAATACAATCGGCAGTGGCTCGAAATTCAATCCATTAATCAATAATTCATCATTTACCCATAATTTAATATGTTCATTATCTGATGTTGTGAATAGATATTCTTCTGAGTATTGAGGTTCAATGGCTCCTTCCCATTTGATGGAGTGGACGCTCACCAATTTTTTCTTAAGAAAGTTTGGGATGTTAAGTGCATCAAGGTCATACAACGCCTCTGAATCTTCAAAACGAATGAGTACAGGTTCAGTAAATTGCGAATCAGTATAATATGTGCCTTCTAACCCGTTTGTAATAATTGGTGGCTCAGTTATATCTTGATTAACTGTTTGTCTAGGTTCATTTTCAACTGTTTTTGCATCAATTGCTGAGTGGGAAAGCGGTAACATTTGTGTTGTAAGTGCCAATGATGTAAGTACTGAAACGAAACGCTTTCTGCTTTTTGAACTAATCATTAAAATACTCCTTCCCACATATCCAATATTCTTAACTTATTATCGTGTCTACTAAATTTTCTTAGCAAAATCTACTCATTCTACTAATAAGTAGGTTATATTTGTCCGCATATTGTAAATTCCGACATACATTTTAACCACCTCCTTATTTACGACTATTCAGATAAGTTATCTTTAAATAGATATAATTTATCAATGTCATTACGTTAACAATCATTTGTTAGTTTATAACCACTAACATTAAAGGTGAATATTGTACTCAATTTACTTTATACCTTGCAACAATGAATTGATTAAATAATTTCGCAACAATCCGTTACTCTAATTTGATAGATAAATAGATTGATCAACTTGTCCCATATTGTAAATTTAGATATGTATGTTAACCAACTTATTATTTACGACTATTCAGATAAATTATCTTTTAAAGAATATTAACTTATCAATACCATAATGTAAACACTTATTTGTTAGTTTATAACCACTAACATTAAAAGTGAATATTATACTCAATTTACTTTGTGCCTTGTAACAATGAATTGATTAATAAATTTCGTAACAATCCATTACTCTAATTTGATAGATAAATAGATTGATCAACTTGTCCTATATTGTAAATTTCGACATACATTTTAACCAACTTATTATTTACGACTATTCAGATAAATTATCTTTTAAAGAATATTAACTTATCAATGCCATTATGTAAACACTTATTTGTTAGTTTATAAGTCCTAACATTAAAGGGGGATATTGTACTCAATTTACTTTATACCTTGTAACAATGAATTGATTAAAAAATTAGTAACAGTCTGTTACTCTAGTACTTTTTATGTAACGAATAAAATTGCTTATATCAAAATATGATTACCCACCTGATTAATTACCTTTATCATATTAAAAATATTGCCAAAACGTAGTGATATTTGTCACTTTTAGGAATATTTTAATATATGAACCAATTTCATAATGCATTGTTTAAATTGAGATTAGGTAGGTTCTACATATTTTTGTATATCAACTGTACGTTTTATGTTATAGATTTTTTGACAAAGTGTATCATTTACAAGAGGACATTCTTTGCACTCTTTCCATTATCAATAACATTTAATGTTTGCTAGTTAACTAACATTATCGCCAGGAAGTAGAGCTAGTTTTCCTTTTTTTATGTTATTTCACAAAAGTAATGATAAACCAAAATTTCTTTTTCTTTAATTTCTTTGGGAACACAGGCAATCCAGTGTGACAGATTTAGTTTACATATGCCCTCATTTACTAATAGAGTAATTCTATTGTAAGGGGTTTTTAGTTATATAAATGTTCAGGCT
Source organism: Bacillus solimangrovi (assembly GCF_001742425.1). GTDB lineage: Bacteria > Bacillota > Bacilli > Bacillales > Bacillaceae_N > Bacillus_AV > Bacillus_AV solimangrovi. The sequence continues at coordinate 11,096 of NZ_MJEH01000045.1, read as the reverse complement.
ATTTCGTTTTCAACACTTCCCCTCCTTTTACGTTAAATTATAAACAGCACATAAAGACGAGTAAATAAGTCAAATTTTTTTGACCTACACATTGGGTTTTTCTCATCCTCAGGAATAATCTTTATTCTCTTTTTTTCTTAAACATTTCAATACCCAAAATAACTTATGCTGTTCACACCTATAATTATCTTCTATTCATTTAAGTGAAGTAATATCTTACTTTATCGAGCAAGCGATTGGTTTAGATAAAGAGAATTATGTGTTTATTTTTTTGCAGACTTTATTAATTTTGTGGTTTTGAAATGTCCTCCATCTAATATCAGAGCACGTTAATTCTCAGGAAAACATGACCATAATACTGAACTCGGTAAATAGTTAGGGTTTGGATAGTTAAACTTTATGAATGTGATGTTAATGGAAATAAAAAATGTCTTGCTTTTTCTTTTAATAACGGTAGAACGAATAATATATCATTACTCGCTGTTACAAACTCTGTGTGAATGTTTTTATTATTATAATCTGGTGTAAAATAGAAATTAATCACCTCAATATTTGCAGAAATAATATGATTAAAAATTGTATCTATTTCAACTCTTTTTTTGCTGATTATATCAAAAATATGAGGCTTACTATCTTCTTTGTTGATTTCTAGTTTACGTAAAGCAGATTTTTTATCTGTTTGCTTTTTCAAATCAGAAGTCTTCAAGCTGAACCAACTTTCTTTAACCTTTTCAAAACCAAACTTAGGGTAAAGGTCTAGAACCGTGTCATTGGAGAATAAGTAAATAAAGTCATAATCCTTATCATACCTTTCAATGATTTTATTCATTAACTTAGCTGTAGCTGTAGGCATACTCGTTTTTGTTTCCCACGTGTCGCATCCCATAATTGTACAGTAATTTTCAGTTCAGATAATGCAGGAGAGTATTCAATACCGTCTTTGTCAGTTACTAGACCATTGTTCACAATAAATTTTCCTGTTCCTTCAGAGGGTTTCAAGACCATGCCCATATGTATACTGTTTTCCTATAGGCTGATCGAACCGATATAACTGACCATCACGATACCACTTCATCCACGTTTTAATCTGAGAAACATTTTTAATCCCCTATTTCTACATGATTTCTGCATTTGTAAGTTCACCGCTCCTCTTATCTTTCACAACTGCCCATTTCACTTCTTTTGAATAATAGTTTTTGCCCATGCAAAAACACCCCCGAATAAGTACTTTTTTAAGTGTAACATTTCAAGGGTGTTTTATATTGTCTCGTTCTAATTCAAGTTCATTCTGAAATTAAATGCATTTTCTCTGCTATATTATCTATGAGTATATTTATTTCTACATCACCACGGTAACTCACATACATGACAGCTTTACCTATCGAAGCAAATATTTTCTTCGTGCTCTCTTCCTCATAAACAATCAATCGGTCAAATTGTGGATGAGCAATTTCAATAAATTCATCATCACGAGCTTCATCTCTATGTAGTGTTATTAATTCATAAACGAGATTATCTGCCATAGACGGAATCGTTAACTGGAATATATGAGTGAAAATTTGAGGATAATACCCGTCATCCCAGCTCTCTCCTGGAATGAAACCATGTTCTTCTGTATCATATTCTACTGGTGCAAACGGACTCCAAAAATATGAATAATTGTTATCCAAATCATAATCGTATCTCATATAAGATTCAAAGCGAACCAAATCTGGATTTTGTTCTACATCTGCTAATCTGACAATTGGTAAGTCATTACTTTCTTCTGGCAACGTTTTCGTGTAACTTGTTTCATTCTGTGCGAATGGAAATATGTATAGTAATCCAACAATAATTATAAGAGGTAGAGTTAATATAGTTTTTAAGTAAAAATAACCTTTCCATGGAGCACGATGATCAATCGGCCTTCCTCCAATAAGATCCTCTCGCAAAGTACGAACCCCTCTGAATGCTTTTAATGAAAGATAGAACAGATATACAATATAGATGAGACTAATCTCTTCAAAAAATAATATTTCCCCATTAATCAAACTTAAGATAGGTGTCTCCCTTACAAACCATTTAACATACAAAATACCGATTATTATGATTAAACCAAGAACTCCTAGACCAATATCCCTCACTAACTTCTTATTCAGTTTTTCAAATGTATACGATTGCTCAACAGGGTCTGGATGAAGCTCTGGTGCATTTCGTTCAACAGGTGATGAGAATAGGTGAAGATAATTGTACGTTGTCACATAATCCCAACCACGCTCGTTATACATCCTCACTTCCTCAGAAGTGATCTCCTTGTTTATTGCTACTTCTAATCTGTACTTCATTTGCTTCGGTTCACCTTTTTCAAAGTGAGCAAAAATTGAACCTATCTTGATCAAGTGTAATCCATTTGCTGCCATGTCTGTGAGCCAAGATTCTTGCTCACCGATGCGCCAAAATTCTCTAAACCGAAGCCTACGAACTGTTTTACTCATTTTTTGCGCTCTCCCTTAAATAGTTCTCATCTTATATCATCCATAAATTGTATCTTTTCCCACTATTATTCTATCATTAGTCACTTAATAATAAGGTGAAAGTTATATATTTTTAATAAGACCTCATTTTTCAATGATGAGCTCAATCAAAAAACACCCCGATTCAGTACATTTAAGCGTACATTGTCGGGGTGTTTTAAATTTTCTTTGCTATGTTGTCTATGAGTAGTTCTCTATCTGCATGTCCATGGTAATGAACATACATGACTGATTTGCCTTTCGAAACAACTACTCTCTTATTTTTCTCTTTCCCATAAACATTCAAAAGGTCAAATTGTGGATGAGCAATTTTTAAAATTTTTCATGAGGAGCTTCATATCTCATGTCTCCCTTAACCATCCCGTGTTCATGTACATAATATTATAAGTGTTGACAGCGGACTCCATCCTTACATGTTTCGGTTACCCTAATCAATATTATATCTCATCTCTCATATCGAAACCTTTCCCCAATCATAGCTGGATTCTACTCTAGATCTGCTAACGTATAGTAAAACAGAATTAAACTACTATTATCAATATATTAACTACCCAATCTTTTCGCTACCCTCATCCTCTAATTCTACTTTCTGTCTTTCTTTGCTAAGAGATAAAAACGAATGATCCCGATTAGCCCTATTACTATACCTATAATCGGAAAAATAACGATCTGTTCTTTATAGAATTGTTGAACTTCAGGTTCAAAGTTTTGAATATGTAGATACATACTGATTAGCTCATAAGAAGAAACTAATACTAAAATTACAGATACTGCGATAGAAATCATGTATTTTACCTTCAATAAATCCACGTCTCCTGTCACTTATTAAGCTTTTATTCGGTATATTAATTATAATGAAATGATTATTTCATCTCTATGTGAACATTTTTCCAATTCGGTTTTAGTCCTACCACTCTAAGGTTCACATATCGTTCTCTCAATCATTTGGAATATATTAATACTTTTTTGTATAAAGAAAAAAGTCTACTCTCCATCCTCCACATAAACTTCGTTGATTCTCTTGAGTTTTTAAGTGGGAGTCTTAGCGTCAGTTGAAACGTGATAAATAAGTTCTATATATTGAATGAAATGGGAATAGGTGCTATTTTAAAAGAGAATATTTCTGGAAGAACAAAGGACCGTCAGCAACTTCATAAAATGTTAAAGGATGTACAGGAAGTCTCTATTATTTATGTTACAGACTTAACTCGAATACTCTAAGTTCGCAAGATTTATTTGAATGGATCGATTTAATACGAAGAAAAATGCAAGCTTAAACCTTTAAAAGATACATAGTTAGATTTATCAGATGGTAATCCATACAGCCTATTCTTAATTACGGTAATGGCTGTTGTTAACATCCGTATGCGTCAACGAGAAGGAAAGTTTATAGGACGGTAAAAGAGAAATCATTCAAGTATGAATTATGCAGTAAAGTTATATAAAAAACAGAAATATGACTGTAAACAAGTTTGTGAAATTACTAATGTCTCTAGAACTTCTTAATATAGAAAACTATCAGAAGTGATCCTTCTATTAAAAAACCATATTTTTATACCAACATTTTTAGGCATGAAATGTCGGATATTATTATTTTTTTTGTTTTAAAGTAAATTTGAAAGGAAGTAAAATTATGGATTGGCTACAAAGAATGAATAATGCACTAGATTACATTGAAAGTAATTTGGATGAAGAGATTGACTATAAAAAAATTGCCAAGGTAGCAAATTGCTCTGAGTTTCATTTTTCTAGAATGTTTTCTTCAATCTCAGGTGTATCACTTTCAGAATATATTAGAAGAAGACGATTAACACTCGCAGCATTTGAAATTCAAACAAGTGATATTCGGATCATCGATGTTGCAATTAAATATGGTTATGGTTCTTCTGATACTTTCTCGCGTGCTTTCCAAAAGGTGCACGGAGTAACCCCAACCAAAGCACGTGATAAAGGAGTTCAGTTGAAAGCCTTTCCGAAGATTTCCTTTCAAATTTCTATTAAAGGAGATACCGAGATGGAATACAGAATTGAAAACCTAGATTTCGAATTAAAAATTGTAGGAAAAAGTGAACCAGTAAAAACAAGCAGAGCCTTTAAAAAAATCCCTACACTTTGGAACACTGCAAAAAAAGATGGATTAATGCAAGAATTAAAAGATATGTCATGGGAAGATCCCAAATGCAAGCTCGAAGGTCTTTTAGGGGTTTGTGGTAAAGAAGCAGCCATAACAGATGAAGAGTTTTCCTACTTTATGGGTGTGAGATACGAAGAGGAACCCCCAGCCGATATGGAAACACTTATTATTCCCCCAAGTACATGGGCTGTTTTTCCGAACATTGTGGACGCATGGAAACGTTTATATTCTGAGTGGGTCCCAACTTCTGAGTATGAACTTGCAAATTTACCGTGTATAGAATGTTATTACGGTCCAAAGCATAAACCGAGACATGAACTTTGGGTTCCTGTTTTACTGAAGTAAATTCTACATACAATGGTAAGATACCGCTTATTCAGTAACGGAAAAAAGCTCAATTCTTTAATAAAAAAATATGGGCATTTTATATTTGGGTTTCGTTAAAGTTATAATTCCATATTTTCCTGACGGTACCCCTATTTGAATAAGAAAGGTCATAACTAATATGTTATGACCTTTACTTCATTTATCTTTTTTCAATTTAGAACTTGATAAAATTTTGAGGTTTGGTTTCATTCTGAAATCAAATGCATTTTCTTTGCTATATTATCTAAGAGTAGCTTTCTATCTGCATGCCCATGGTAACGAACATACATGACCGCTTTATCTTTCGAAGCAAATACTCTCTTTCTATTCTCTTCCTCATAAACAATTAATCGATCAAATTGTGGATGATTGATTTCAACAATTTGTTCATCACGAACTTCATACAAATAACGACTTACTAAATCATTAACAAGATTATCTGCCAGTGCTGGTACTGTTAACTGATAGACATTTGTATGCAAACTTGGTGAATATTCATTATTCCCGTTCTCCCATGTTTCCACAGGAATCAACCCATTTTCATCTGTATCATATTGTACTGGTGCAAAAGGGCTCCAATCATACGTGTATTTGTTTTCCCATTCAACATTGTCTCTTATATAAGTAGGTTCCTCTCGAATCAAAGCAGGATTCTGTTCCACATCTGCTAATCTTACAATCGGTAATGTTGAACTTTCTTCTGGCAACGTTTGCGTGTCACTTTTTATAAGCTGAACGATTGGAACGATGGATCCTAATCCAACAACCGTTATAAGAAGTGTATTTAAAATAGAATTTAGTCGATGACGCTTCTTCCATGGCGTATAATGAACAATCGACTTTCCTTCAATAAGATTATTACGCAGCGCACGAATTGACTTTGTTGCTTGTAGTGTAGTATAGGTCAAATATCCAACATAAATCGTTAAAATCGATTGTTGAAAAACCATACCTTTAACTAAATATAATGTAGGAGTCCCATCATCAAACCCTATATAATACAACAAACTGATTGTTATGATCAGTGCAACAGCCACTATACTACAATCGATCGCTAGTTTCTTACCTAGTTTTCCTAACCCTAAAGATTGCGTATCAGTGTCTATAGGAAGCTCTGGTGCATTGCGCTCAATAGGTGATGAAAATACGTGAAAAACATGAACCGTTGTCACATAATCCCATCCGTTCTCCTTATACATCTGTACTTGCTCTGGCGTAATCTTTTTATTTACTCCTACTTCTAACCTGTATTTCATTTGCTTCGGTTCACCTTTATCAAAATGAGCAAAAAATGGGCCGACCTTTTTTAGATGTAATCCTTCTGCTGCCATGTCTGTAAACCAAGATTCTTGCTCACCGATGCGCCAATATTCCAAAAAACGAAGCTTGCGAACTGTTTGATTCATTTTCAACGCTCTCCTTTAAAAAGTTGCTACCTGTTTGTATCCGTGAAGGCTCTCTAATTCCACTATTACTCTATCTTTTGATACTTCTGAAATAAATGCATCTTGTCTGCAATATTTTCTATGAGTATTTTTACATCAGCATCACCACTGTAACTCACATACATGACAGCTTTTCCTAACGAAGCAAATACTCTCTTCCTATTCTCTTTCTCATAAACAATCAAAAGGTCAAATTGCGGATGATTAATTTCAACAAGTTCGTCATCATGAGCTTCATCTCTATATCGTGTTATTAATTCATAAACGAGATCATCTGCCATAGTTGATTCTTTTAGCTTGTACATATATGTGAAAATGCGTGGATAATACCCATCATCCCACCTTTCTCCTGGAATGAAACCATGTTCTTCTGTATCATATTGTACTGGTGCAAACGGGCTCCACGAATATGAATAATTGTTGTCCCAATCATAATTGCCTTTTATATCAGATTCAAACCGAATCAAATCTGGAGCCTGTTCCACATCTGCTAATCTAACTATTGGTAAATTTATACTTTCTTCTGGAAATGTTTTCGTGTAACCTATCTCAATCAGTGCGAATGGGAATATGAAAAGCAATCCGACAACAGCTTTATGAAGTAGAGTAAAACTAGTATTTATGAAATAATAACCTTTCCATGGAGCATGATGATCAATCTGTCTTCCTCCAATAAGATCCTCTCGCAAAGTACGAATTGCTATGAATGCTTTGAATGAATTATGGATTGAATATACAATGTAGATAAAGCTAATCTCTTCAAAAAATAATACTTCGCCATTAATGAAACTTAACAAAGGGGTCTCCCTTAGAAACCATTTAACATACAATATACCGATCATTATGATCAGTGCAGCAACTTCAAAATAAATATACATCACTAATTTCTTGCTCAGTTTTTCAAAGGTCTGTGATTGCTCAAAAAGGTCTGTATGAAGCTCTGGTGCATGACGTTCAACTGGTGATGAAAATATGTGAAGATAATTGTATGTTGTTACATAATCCCAACCACGCTCTTTATGCCCTTCTAGTTCTTCTGGTGTAATCTCTTCGTTTATTGCTACTTCTAACCTGTACCTCATTTGCTTCGGTTCAGCTTTATCAAAATGAGCAAATATTGAGCCCATTTTATTTAGGTGTAATCCATTTTCAGCCATGTCTGCAAGCCAAGATTCTTGCTCACCGATGCGCCAATATTCCCTAAAACGAAGCCTAAGAATAGTTTTACTCATTTTTTGTGCTCTCCCTTAAATAGTTGTCAACTTAACCCATCCATAAAATGTATTTTTTCCATTATTATTCTATCACTAGATACTTATCAATACGGTGAAAATTCTATATTTTATTAAGATCTACGTTTTCTATGATCAGCTTAATCAAAAAAACACCCCGAATCAGTACATTTGATAAATGTACTGATTCGGGGTGTTTTATATTGTCTCGTTAATGTATCTTTTCCTTTTGTCATCGACAATGGATAAATAGGAATAGCAAAGCTACTTTTTTTATTTTTTGTACAATTACCTTATGAAGATCTTCAATTACTTCCTTGAAAATACGATATCGTCGCAATCCGCTGCGCAGCTTCTTTCAATCGCTCTTCATCAACTAATAACGCTGTGCGAATATAGCCTTCGCCATGCTCTCCAAATCCGAGCCCTGGTGCAGTAACGACACCGACCTTCTCGATTAATTCATCTGCAAATTCCACTGAGCTCATCCCTTCTGGAACAGGTAACCAGACGAAGAAGGAACCTTCACAAGGTTCAACTTGCCAGCCAATCTCTCTTAGTGCGTTCACCCACACATTACGACGACGCTCATATAACGAAACAAGTTCTGGTATCGAATCGTTCGCTTCATCAAGTGCTGTAATCGCAGCCTCCTGCACTGCACCGAACACACTGCAATACATATGATCTTGATAGAGATTAATTGCTTCAATAACCTCTTCGTTTCCTACCGCAAAAGCGATGCGCCAGCCTGCCATGTTGAATGACTTCGACATCGTATAGATTTCAATTCCAACATCCTTTGCACCTTCCGTTTGTAAGAAGCTTGTTGGTAACTTCCCATCAAATCCGATTGCACCGTATGCAAAATCGTGAATGATGTTAATATCATATTGTTTTGCTAGATTTACAGTTTCCTCAAAAAATTCGCTCGTTGCCGTTGCACCTGTAGGATTATTTGGATAATTCAACAGCATCATTTTTGCATGATGAAGCTGTTCTTCACTTAATAAGCTGTAGTCAGGTAGGAATTTATTTTTCTCTAGCAATGGCATTGTCACCATGCCTGCCCCACTTAATGCAATCCCGCTCCAATAATCTGGATAGCCTGGGTCAGGTACGAGCACACTATCTCCTGCTTCAGTAAAAATCTGTGGTAGCTCGACTAATCCACCCTTCCCACCGAAAAGAATCGCCACTTCACGTTCGGGATCAAGCGTTACGTCATAGTTTCGCTTATAGAAGTTCGCAACTGCTTGCTTTACATTTCTAAACCCTCGAAACGGTGGATATTTATGATTAATTGGATTTGTAGCGGCTTGCTGTAATGATTGAATAATATGATCAGGTGTTGGCTGATCTGGGTTTCCTTGTCCTAAATTAATGACGTCCATTCCTTTTTCTTGTGCAACTTGTACCTTTCGTACTAAGTCGGCAAAGAACTGTTTCGGAAGACGTTGCATACGTTTGGAATATGTGAACCGTTTCATAACTTTCATTCTCCTTGTTTCTGTCATTTTCGCAATCTGTATATCATTCTCTCTTGCCAAGTTTGTTATAAATCATATATCGTTAAGGTACACATGTAAAGTCACAATTTTCTAACAAGGGGGATTTAAAATGAAATGGAAAATTACTTGTATTCAAATGGATATTCAATTCGGTCAACCTGACTTAAACTTTGAACATGCAAAATCTCTTTTACATAAATATGCGACTGACAGTGACGTTCTTGTACTGCCAGAACTTTGGACGACAGGTTATGACCTCACACGTTTAGATGAAATTGGTGATCATGAAGCACAGAGGTTCCAATCCGAAATGAGTGAGACGGTAGCAGCATTACAGACACACCTCGTTGCAGGCTCAACCGCTGCGATACGAAAGAATGGCATTACGAATTCCTTATACGTATATAACAAAACAGGTTCGAAACAGTTGAGCTATTCGAAAGCTCACCTCTTCCAACTTATGAATGAACACCATTATTTAATAAGTGGCGAACAAGATGGGTTATTCATGCTCGATGGAACAACTTGTGCAGGAATGATCTGTTATGATATTCGCTTCCCTGAATGGATTCGCCTCCATGCTGTAAACGGTGCAAAAGTGATCTTTGTAGTCGCACAATGGCCACTTGCCCGTGTTGACCATTGGCGTTCATTATTGATAGCACGTGCAATTGAGAATCAATGTTTTGTAGTTGCTTGTAATCGGATCGGTTCAGACCCAGATAATACATTCGCAGGTCATTCAATGGTCATTAACCCTTGGGGAGATATTATCGCTGAAGTAGATGAAACGTCTGAAGCATTAACAGCAGAAATTGATTTGACTGAGATAAACAACGTGCGCAAAACGATCCCAATCTTTGAGGACAGACGCCCGTCATTGTATGAAAAGCTTGAAAATAAATAGAAATGAAATTATTATAAAGTAACGATCATATCCATATGATTTGGACAGTTCACCTACAAGCTCCTAAAACCTAAATATGTTCATGATACTAGGAGGAAGATATCTATGTTTCAACAAGTACTAGAAGTGGCAAATGAAGCAGTTCTCATTGTTGACTTACATTCTAATGTCAAATACGTCAATACAGCTTACGAAAAGTTGTTCCAAACTTCTAGAGAAAATGTAGTAGGTAAACAACTAAATCAAACCGTAAGACCCATTCATTTCAAACATCGAATCATTACTGAAACAATTAAAACGAAGGAAGAGCAGAACCATAAAGAGATGCACTTTCATTTTGATGGCAAAGACCGTTATTTAAGTGGTTACACGAAGTTAATTGAAGAAAATGGCGAAACAGTCATTCTCACGATGTTTCAAGACGTGACCTGTTACGTTGCACATCGAAAACAACAGGTCATTCTAATTGAAGAAATGACAGCAAATATCGTACCCTTATCAAATGGGTTTGCCTTACTTCCACTTCAGCCGATCTTAATCGAAGAGCAGAAGAAGCTGATTCTAGAAAAAGTACCTCAATCTTGTGCTAATCATGATATTGAATACTTAATCATTCAAATGAACGGAATTACAGAAATAGACGATGAGTTAGCTCATCTAATCGACAACTTAATTAACGTGTTAAAACTATTAGGAATTGAACCGACAATTAGTGGAATAAACCCTCAAGTTGCTTCTTCGTTTGTTCGTAATCAACTTTCATTCGCGAAAATACCGACATTTTCAAACATGAAGGACGTTGTCGCTTATTATAACAAAGTAAAACCAACATCAATGCGCAAACTTTGCCTTCCGATGGAGGAATAATTGCACATTTTTTGATTTCAAGTATGCTGTTTTAATCAAATAAAGTTTGAGCAGCATTATCTTAATATCACTATAAGAAAGAAGTCATTTTGATAAAATATTCAATATCATGATTAGCACA
>NZ_MJEH01000043.1 GCF_001742425.1 Bacillus solimangrovi | reverse complement strand
ATGAAACGGTTCAAGAATTGATTTTGCTAATTGTAACTCATAACGAAGCTCATCAGACGGATCAACACTTTTTTCATACAAGTCCCTAATATTGATCCATTCTGTTTTTGCTTTCTCTAATAATAGTAGAAGTCGTTCGACATTTCGTTCTCTGGCTGACTTTTTCTTTTTTAAAAAAAGCAAGAATTCACTTCCTCTTCTTCCTACACTTCACCTATAACTCACGACGACCTTCAAGTGCCTTCGATAACGTAACTTCATCTGCATACTCCAAGTCTCCTCCAACAGGTAAACCATGAGCAATTCGTGTCGTCTTAATACCTGTAGGTTTTACAAGTCGCGAAATATACATAGCAGTTGCTTCGCCTTCTATAGTTGGATCGGTTGCCAAAATCAATTCTTGAACCGTTTCATCGTGAAGACGCTTTAACAAATCAGGAACTCTTATATCTTCAGGTCCTACACCATCCATAGGAGAAATTGCTCCATGTAACACATGGTAAAGCCCTGTATACTCTTTCATTTTTTCCATTGCTATTACATCTTTTGAATCTTGAACTACACATATCATAGACTGATCCCGATGACTATCATCACAAATTGAGCATGGATCTCGATCAGTAATATGATGACAAATAGAACAATCTGAAAGTTGCCGTTTTGCATTAACTAATGCCTTACCAAATTCCAACACATCTTCTTCTTTCATTTCTAACACATAAAAAGCTAGACGGCTAGCTGTTTTGGGTCCGATACCCGGCAATTTCATAAAACTATCAATTAGTTTTGAAATCGGTTCAGGATAGTACATGCAAATGCCCCCTACATAACTTCAATTAAAACATACCAGGCATATTCATTCCTTTAGTAAATTGCCCCATTGTCTCATTAGTTTTATCTTCTACTTGCTTCAATGCTTCATTAGTTGCTGCGATAACAAGATCTTGTAACATCTCTACATCATCTGGATCGACAACTTCTTCTGAAATTTCAACATCCACAATTTCTTTGGAACCACTAGCAGTAACTTTAACCATTCCGCCTCCAGCTGTCCCAATGAAAGACATCTCCATCAATTCCTCTTGAGCCTTTTGCATTTTCTTTTGCATTTTTTGCATTTGTTTCATCATGTTACCCATATTTCCCATTCCGCCACGCATAAATAAAAACCTCCTCTAATAATATGTATTACTCTTTAATTTCAAGAATTTCTTCTCCAAATAACTTTTTTGCCTCAGAAATGACTGGGTCTTCTTCTACTAGAGCATCTCCACTATTTTTTTGATCATTCACAAATTCAGCTTTAATTTTCTCCCATTCTGAATACGTGACTGCCAACATCATTAATGGCTTCCCAACCGTCTCTTCAATCACTTGTTCAATTATTCCTTTTTTAGATGTGCTTGCCATTTCACAATGAAAACCATGTTTAAACGCAAGTACAAATGCATGATCTGATGCAGCAACAGGTTCACTATCAAGTAACATAGCTTGTGCACCAATATCTTTTTTCTTCAACTGCTCCTTCATTGCCCCCCAATGTCCAGCTAACCACTGTGCTTTCTTTTTCGAAGCAGATTTCAACATTTCTCTAATTTGCTTAACCGGTGCTTGAAATCCTCTATTTGAAGGTTTTTTCGCCTTACTAGAACGTGATGGGGGAGAATCCTGCTCAACCTGAGAATTTACACCTTGCTCTTTCATAACTCTAAGCTCGGTTTGAAGCTGGTGAATCGTTTGTTGTAACTCCCCTAATTGCCCCTCTTCCTCAACCGCAGTAGTTGAATATCGTTGGCATAACTTCACAATCGCAATTTCTAAGAATACTTTCGGATGACTTGTGTATTTCATTTCTTGTTGTGCTTGGTTTAATTGCTCAATTACTTCATAAATCCAAGTAATCGAAACATTTTCCGCTAAATGCTGAAATACTTCATCAACTGCAACCCGTTCCAATACTTCTTCAAGTTGAGGTGCAGTTTTAACAAGTAACATATCTCTGAAATAAATAATTAAGTCTTCTAAAAAACGGATTGGTTCTTTTCCTTGCTTATTCAACTCATCAATCGTACTCAAACCGGCTGCTACATCTTTTTCTATTAACGACTTCGCTAACCGATTCAAAAACTGTTGGGATACGGCACCAGTAATTGCCAATACATCATCTGTGCTAACAACTTCACCACTAAATGAAATTGATTGATCAAACAAACTAAGTGCATCACGCATACCGCCCTCTGCAGACTTTGCAATCAAAGCTAGTGCATCATCGGCAACGTTAATCTTTTGTTCATCAGCAATGATACGCATCCTTTTCACCATCGCATCGAGTGGAACACGCCTGAAATCAAAGCGTTGACATCTAGACACAATGGTTGGCGGGATCTTATGTGGTTCTGTCGTTGCTAACACAAAGAGAACATGCTTTGGTGGTTCCTCCAAAGTCTTCAGCAATGCGTTAAACGCCCCAATTGAAAGCATATGTACTTCGTCAATAATATAGACCTTATAACGCACTGCACTAGGTGCATATTTCACCTTATCACGAATATCACGAATTTCATCAACACCATTATTTGATGCGGCATCAATTTCAATTACATCTGATATCGAACCATTGGTAATACCCAAACAGGAAGGACATTCATTACACGGTTCAGCTACAGGCGCTTGTTCACAGTTTACTGCTTTAGCAAGTATCTTAGCCGCACTTGTTTTCCCAGTACCACGTGGTCCTGAAAACAAATAAGCATGTGAGAATTTCTCTTGTACTAACGCGTTCTGTAATGTCTTTGAAATATGTTCTTGGCCAACAACATCTCTGAAAGCTTGTGGACGCCAAACGCGGTACAATGCCTGATATGCCATTATTTTTCCTCCTGTGCCTCACGGTTCTCTCTTCATTATAACTGATTCTTTTTTCGCTTACCAAAACTTCTTACAGCATAACATTTAATTGTTATCCCGTCCTAACAATTGTTGCATATTACTAAAACTAGATATGCATACTTTCATGAGAACTTTCTGTATAACCTCAATCGTATAGTTCTTGAAGACAGATACTATCATTATTTTATTAATAACGACCGTTTATCTCGTAAATAAATAAATTTCACTTAGCTTTTAAACAATCTAAATGTGTAAAAAAACTCACGCCACTTTAATGTGGGTGAGTTTAATTTATGTATATAACGCCGTGCACCTTCCGTCGATAAGACTGCCCTAAGCGTTACTTAAGCAGTTAGCTCGGCTCAGGCAACCCCGCGGCACACAGAAGTGTCCGCTTACTGCTGCTTCCTTCCGGACCTGACAGGGTTCACGGGTTCCTGTTGCGCAGGACCCAAGCGTCAACACCACTTACTTAAGTCAGACCTTAAAGCAAATCTACCTCAGGAAGGGATTCAGTCCCGCTATAGCGGATTGCGGGTACAGGGCACCGCTAATTCCCCACCTAGCACGGCAAAGTTGATACCAATATTCAGTTGCACCAATAATGTGGTGCATAAGTTAGTATAACGCGAATAGATGAAAAATGCAACAAACCTACTAAGGGAATAATTTGTTTTGTTTCCTTTTCTCTCTTAACTGACGAAAAAATTCAGTCAACATCTGTCCACACTCTTGTTCAAGCACACCACTAATTACTTCTGACTGATGATTAAATCGATCCTCCTGTAATAAATTCATTAACGTTCCAGCACATCCACCTTTCGGATCACTAGCACCATACACAACTCGCTCAACTCGTGAAAGAACAATTGCACCTGCACACATCGAACACGGCTCTAGTGTCACATATAAAGTCGTTCCTTCAAGACGCCATGTTCCTAATTTTCGACACGCTTCATCTATCGCTAACAATTCTGCGTGAGCTATTGATCGTTGTTCAGTTTCTCTTAAATTATGAGCACGTCCTATGACTTGTCCATCCTTAACAATAACTGCTCCGATTGGCACTTCTGCAATATCTTCTGCTTTTTTCGCTTCTTGAATTGCTTCTCTCATCCATTCTTCATCTGTTTTCGTTCCCATTCTTTTCACACCTTTTTTCATCTCAATAAAATGAAACATCCACCAACGGTATGCTTCGTCCCCCGCTGGTGGCTTATTTCACTAATCAGTTTATTATTAAATTTCATCTCCCGTAATACGTTACTTAATATCATGTGATTACAGTTAATAAAAATTAAGATTTTTTCACAACAACATTCTCATTTAGAACATTCCAGATTGCAGGGTCTTCCATTCCGAGTCTCCATAACGCTAACCCCTTCACTCCTAGTTCATCTGCTAGTTCAGCTTTAGCAAGAATACTTCTGCTATCTTCAAACCAAACTTCATGTGCATTACCTTCTTCATCAGTATAAGAGAACATTGGTGTTTTCGTTTCCTCATCAAATATAATTTCACTATTATATTTATTCGCAAGGTCTATTGCACCTTGGTAAGTCACATATTGATTCTTGCCCGTTGTTAAATTAAAGTCAAATCCAAATACAGAAACGGCTGCTAAAATTTTCTCTTTTGGCATAACTGAACTTGCATACGTTAATACTTCTTTCATTCGTCCGTAAGATACTACTGGCCCTGGACCACTACCAGGCCAACCATGTTCATTATAAAGCATGATAACAACTTGATCTGCTGCATTTCCAATTCGTTCATAATCAAACGGTTTAGCAAATTCACTCGGATCATCAGGACCAGTCTTAGATGGAATTGCAGTTGAAAAGAAATATCCTTTTTCTCTAAATACTTCTCCAATTTCCTCATATAACAACGCTAATCGATCTCTGTCTTTCTCATAAACATCCTCAATATCAAGATCAACACCATCTAATCCATAACGTTCAACTAATTCTACAAGAGAATTTACAAATGCTGTTCGATTTTCCGGTGTAGATAGCATAGTCTCCACGACTTGTTTAGATGTTTCCTGTCCTCCACTTTCATATAAAAGATTATGAACGACTGCTAACGCCTTAATATTATTACGGTGTGCAAGCTCTTTCAATACCACAATTTCATTATCCGCAAATTCACCAAACTTATCAATCATAGTCGGGTTCTCTAATGAAATTTGAAATAGAAATAAACCTAATTGACTTAATCCCTCGGTATTATTGACAAATGATTGATAGGATCCTGGCAAGGCAGGACCTTCCTGTAACGTATAATAACCTAGAGTTGAAAGAATTGGCTTACTTCCATCATGCGCGACTAAATTAGTTACACTTTTATTAACCCAACCTGGTTGACCGTTATAGAGTTGAACTCGATACCACCCACCTCTAGTACCTGTTACAGGTAGCCGAGCTCCTTGATCCATCATTATGATTATCTCACTATTAAATGAAGGCTCAGTTCGAATATTAACTCTAGGTACAGCTAGAACAGCCTCTGTATACTGAGGTATGATAATTTCTTGACCGACGGTTAGTGCACTGGATTCCAAATTATTCAACTGCTTAATACTATCTACAGTTGTATTATACTCACGTGCAATTTGAAATAGTGAATCACCTTGTTTTATTTGATAAGTTTCCACTGCACGCTCAAAACGCTCACCACCATTCATACCTCGAATTGGAATGAACAATGGCTGATTTACATAGATCCTATATGTGTCCATATGATTCATTTCACAAATTGAATCTGGTGATGTATGATACATCTCTGCTATTGTCTGCAAACTATCATTAGGTCGTACAAAATATAATATGTGGTTTGAACTCACATTAACCTCTCCTTTACATTATAACTTCTCTAAACAGCATGAAAGTTCCATAGATTATTTTTATACATCACTCACTAATGAATAGTTAAACAATACAAGTAAATACTGACGATACTCACTCCAACGATATAACCAAGTCCTCCACGTATATAATTCAGCTAAATAACTAAGTGTTAGCTTGATATGTTTGTTGTCAATCAACACGTGATTACTATGATCATTAGTGAAATAGCCTACTTACTAACTAATCCACTATATTCAATAGGTGAGTGTCCTAGTGCAAAAAAATAATATTTTTTACACAATGCATTTAGATAAGTCAGATCACTGATAATGATTTTTCAATAGTATTATTTGTAACACTTGTTTATTTTTCGGCATCTATTCTACGATAGAGTAAAAGAAAAATTCCCTTCATAAACAAACTTGCACATTAAAAGAAAGAAATGCTCTGTTTGAGGCACACCATTTGATATGTAATAAAACAGAAAAAACCTCTATGGTTATTCCATAGAGGTTAAAAAAGCGTCCCAAAGAGGATTTGAACCTCCGACCTATCGCTTAGGAGGCGATTGCTCTATCCAGCTGAGCTATTGGGACATTTCCAAATAAAAAATAGTAAAAAATATAAATAAAAATTCGTTACAGTAGTAACGAATTTTAACAATCTCCAATATGTTTGCGTCAAATAATTCAATAATTGTAAATGGCGGAGGAAGAGGGATTCGAACCCCCGCGGGCCGTGAAGCCCCTGTCGGTTTTCAAGACCGATCCCTTCAGCCGGACTTGGGTATTCCTCCGTTTCGACAAGATTAAATATAGCACAGCACATTTTCTCTGTCAACACCATTTTTGAGAAAGAAGCAGCGAAATAACTGCTCCTCCCTTAATACAGATTTTATAAAAAATAAAACAAAACGAACATACTTACTTTGTATCTTAAACCTTCGGCTTAATAACTTCTTTACCACCCATATAAGGACGTAACACGGTTGGAATGACTACACTTCCATCTTCTTGTTGATAGTTCTCTAAGATCGCAGAAACTGTTCGACCAATTGCTAATGCAGATCCATTTAGCGTATGCACACGTTCAGGTTTAGCACCATGTTCACGTCTGAAACGAATATTAGCGCGATTTGCTTGGTAACTTTCGAAATTACTACAAGATGAAATCTCACGGTAAGTTTCATAACTAGGAATCCATACTTCAATATCATATTTTTTAGCAGCAGTAAATCCAAGATCTGCTGTACACATACTCATAACTCGATAAGGTAATTCGAGAAGTTGCAAGATCTTTTCAGCGTGACCTGTTAATTGCTCTAAGGCATCATAAGACTCTTCTGGTCTGACAAACTTCACAAGCTCAATTTTATTAAATTGGTGCTGACGTATTAAGCCACGAGTATCACGACCAGCAGAACCTGCTTCTGATCTGAAGCAAGCACTGTAAGCTACATAACTTTTTGGTAATTCTTCATTATCAAAAATTTCGTCACGGTGATAGTTCGTTACGGGTACTTCAGCTGTTGGAATTAAGAAATAATCCTCACCTTCAATTTTGAACGCATCTTCTTCAAATTTTGGTAACTGACCTGTACCAGTCATACTATCTCGATTAACGATGAAAGGCGGAATCATCTCTTCATAATCATGGTTCTCTTCATGATAATCCATCATAAAATTGATTAGTGCTCTTTCCATGCGTGCTCCTAAGCCTTTATAAAATACAAAACGACTTCCTGTCACTTTACTAGCACGTTCAAAATCAAGAATATTTAACCCGGTTGCAATATCCCAATGTGCTTTCGCGTCATATCCAAATTCGGGTATTTCTCCCCACTTACGTACTTCAACGTTGTCATCTTCAGTTTCTCCAACAGGTACACTTTCGTGTGGAACATTCGGAATAGATAGCAGCAATAATTCAAGCGTTTCTTCAACTTCTCTTAGCTCTTGATCTAACTCTTTAATCCGATCTCCAACTTGACGCATTTGTAAAATTTTCTCGTCAGCATTTTTTTTCTGACGCTTCAATTGTGAAATCTCTTTAGACACTTCATTACGTTCTTGCTTCAATTGTTCTGCTTCTTGAATTAACTTACGACGCTTCTCATCTAATCCTTCAAATTTCCCCAAATCCCCTAAGTCTTCACCACGAGACTTCATCTTTTCATTAATAGTTGCGAAATTCTCGCGTAAATATTTAATATCTAACATTATATCCATCCTCCAAAATTTTTTTTGAAATACACTTTTACATACAAAAAACTCCCGTCCCTTTATAAATAAGGGACGAGAGCTAACCCGCGTTGCCACCCTAGTTGAAAGCAAACTGCTCCCCACTCAAGAAACGATAACGGTGTTCACCGAGAATACTTACTAAACGGTTCAGTACTCTGCTCTGGGATGGATTCACAATTCATCTGTACTGGTTTGCACCAACCACCAGCTCTCTGCATATCAGATATAATTGCTACTAGTTCCCTTCATCACGTTCAAAAATATGTTAAATGTATTAGTTACTTTACTATATTTATGACCACAAGGCAATACTGTTATACAAATTATGCCTTTGACTCTTCAACCATTCGTACAAAATACGAGGTAACTCTGTGATCATTCGTTAATTCTGGATGGAATGAACACGCTAAGTATGGACCTTGTCTTACAGCGACAATACGTTCACCGAACTTTGATAACACTTCAACGTCTTCACCTACTTCAAGCACAAGAGGTGCACGAATAAATACGGCATCAAAATCATCAGCAACATCTTTAATCATCAACTCTGCTTCAAAGCTCTCACGTTGTCTTCCAAACGCATTTCGCTCAACATACATATCGATTAGACCAAGATGAGCATCTTCACGATCTTTAATTCGTCCTGCTAATAATATAAGTCCAGCGCATGTACCAAACATTGGCTTGCCACTTTTCCCAAATTCCTTTAACGGCTCTAAGAAGTCATACTTATCAATTAGACGACGCATAGTTGTACTTTCTCCACCTGGGATAATAAGTCCATCTAACTGTTCTAATTGGTCAACCCGTTTAACAATTATAGCTTCTGCTCCAGATGCTTCTAGTGCACGAATATGTTCTCGAACTGCCCCTTGAAGTGCTAATACGCCAACTTTCACCATAGTAATTACTCCTTTACTTGCTTACCAACCACGCTCTTGCATACGTTGTTCAGGTTGTAATGAGGAAATTTCAATCCCTTTCATTGCTGTCCCAAGGTCTTTAGAAAGCTCACCGATAAGCTTATAATCTGTGTAATGTGTTGTTGCTTCTACGATTGCACGTGCAAATTTTTCAGGGTTATCAGATTTGAAGATACCAGAACCTACAAATACACCATCAGCTCCAAGCTGCATCATTAATGCTGCATCAGCTGGCGTAGCAACTCCACCTGCTGCGAAGTTAACGACAGGAAGACGACCTTCACGTTTAATTTGTAGCAATAATTCAAATGGTGCTTGAATATTTTTTGCAAATGTCATTAACTCATCTTCACTCATTGCGGCAACTTTGCGTATTTGGCCTTGAACTTCACGCATATGGCGTACTGCCTCTACAATGTTCCCAGTACCTGGTTCACCTTTTGTACGAAGCATAGATGCACCTTCAGCGATACGACGTGTTGCTTCACCAAGATCACGACAACCACATACAAACGGAACTGTATAATCACGCTTATTAATATGATACACCTCATCAGCAGGTGTTAATACTTCACTCTCATCAATATAGTCAACACCAAGCGCTTCAAGAACACGCGCTTCAACGATATGACCAATACGAGCTTTTGCCATAACCGGAATTGATACAGCGCTCATTACTTCTTCAACAATTGTCGGGTCAGCCATACGAGCTACCCCACCTGCAGCACGAATATCTGCTGGAACACGCTCAAGTGCCATTACTGCAACAGCACCAGCTTCTTCAGCAATTTTTGCTTGCTCTGCATTTACAACGTCCATAATAACGCCGCCTTTTTGCATTTCCGCCATTCCACGTTTTACACGATCAGTACCTGTTTGAGACATCGACAATTCCTCCTATTATGCAAATCAATTAATTTCTAATTTTACTGAAAAAGATTACAAATGACAATGAGAGTTTTTTATTAACTCAAATTTTCTTAACATACGTCCACTATTGTAACCCAAAATGCTGAAAATTCCTATTATTTCAGGAAGAAAAATAAGTTTCGTAATAGATAGCAATACATAACAATACATTCTAACTTTACAATTTCTAACACAATAACCGCGATAATACGAAACCCCTATCACAACTGTAATAGGGGAAATACTAATTTAAGAAAACAAACCTTTTATAGCGCCTGATACACTAGCCCAAATATCAGCAAAGAAACCACCGATACCACGCATAGTTAAGACGAACCAATTTGCCTTGTTTACTGATGATTCCGTAACTATAGGTACATTTACTTTTTGTGCGATATCTTCTGTAATATAACCGTATTCATCTTCTCCCTTATATTCATAAGTGAGATAACCAACCTTTTGTCCTTGTTCAATAGGAGCTGTAAGTGCATTCTCATCATTTAACAAAGACTTATCAAATTTTACTATTGGTGCATAGTTTTTCTCATCACCACGATTGATTGTAATCGTTAAAGGTTCCTCAGAAGATATTTGAACTGTTTTTTCTTTTCCTTTTTGTACAGAAAGTGTTTTATTACCTTTTGTTTCATACCCAGCAGGGAATATATCTTTATGTTCAAAGTTCTGGAAACCATAATCCAAAAGTTTCTTCGTTTCTTCAAAACGTTTAGTAATCGAGTCTGTGCCCATTACAACACTGATTAAACGCATACCGTTGCGTTCAGCAGTAGCAGTAAAACAATAACCTGCTAAATCTGTTGAACCTGTCTTTAGACCATCTAAACCTTCATAAGCATATTGTTGTAGGTATCCTGGAATATCTGACAACATCCAGTTCCAGTTCAACATCTTAATTGCATCACTTGTTCCTTCTCGAAATGTCTTAGTTGGTACACTAGCTGTTTCAAGTACTTCAGGGTATTGATTAATTAAGTTGTAAGCTAGTGTAGCTGTAGCACGTGCAGACATCATATTTTCTTCATCTGCACCAGTTCCCTTAGGATGGTTACCATTTAAATCACTGTTGTTTAAACCAGTTGAATTTACAAACTTAAAGTTCTTCAATCCTAGCTCTTGGCCTTTGTCATTCATCATCTTCACAAAGTTTGTTTCAGAACTTGCAATATGTTCAGCCAATGCAATTGTTGCACCGTTAGCTGAATAGATAGCCATTGCCTCATATAGTTCCTTTACAGTATATTGAGCATCCTTACGAAGTGGGACATTCGATAACTCTTTATTTTGAGATATACTAAAAACATAATCAGTAATTTGAACTTGGTCATCCCATTTAACTTTTTTATTTTTAATTGCATCGAGCACTAAGTATTCAGACATCATCTTTGTCATACTAGCCGGAGGAAGTGTTAGATCCGGTTCCGATGCATATAGGATCTTTCCTGTTTCTGCATCTATTAAGATAGCTGATTTTGCATTTAAATCAAATTGTTCAGCTGCATGCACTCTATTCCCAACGCTTGTAGTAACAAGCCCTATTAGAAGTACAAGGACTAAATAGCTTGAGACTAGTTTCTTCCATTTATTATTCAATTCTTAAACCTCCAACCTTATTATGTACAAACGTAATTTTATCACATCTTAATATAAAAAAATAGACAGAGGAAAGTCCCCCTGTCTATAGAGAATAGTTTGGTGCTTCTTTCGTGATTTGTACATCATGTGCATGACTTTCACGTAATCCTGCACCTGTCATTCGAATGAATTTACTTTCTTCACGAAGCGTTACTAAATCTTTCGCCCCACAATAACCCATTCCTGAACGAACTCCCCCAATAAGTTGATAAATTAGATCAACTAATGGGCCTTTATATGGAACACGACCTTCAATGCCTTCTGGAACAAATTTCTGATTATTTTCTTGGAAATAACGGTCTTTACTACCTTGTTGCATAGCACCGACTGATCCCATTCCACGATATACTTTAAATCGACGTCCTTGATATATTTCTGTTTCACCAGGACTTTCTGATGTTCCAGCGAAGATGCTTCCCATCATGACCGCATTCCCACCAGCAGCTAATGCCTTTACAACATCTCCTGAATACTTCACACCACCATCTGCAATAATCGAAATTCCATGCTTACGTGCCTCATTTGCACAATCATAGATAGCTGTAATTTGTGGTACCCCCACTCCTGCAACAACACGTGTTGTACAAATAGATCCAGGTCCAATTCCTACTTTGACAATATTTGCACCAGCTTCAATAAGTGCCTTTGTTCCTTCTGCAGTAGCTACATTACCTGCAATAATATTTAACTTAGGATACGCTTTACGGATTTCACTGACCTTATTTAAAACACCAGCAGAATGACCATGTGCAGTATCCAGTACAATTACATCAACACCAGCTTTTACAAGTTTGTCTACACGCTTCATTGCATCTGCTGTTACACCTACTGCAGCTCCAGCAAGTAAACGTCCATGAACATCCTTGGCAGCCTGAGGAAACTCAATTACTTTTTCAATATCTTTAATCGTAATAAGTCCTTTTAGAACACCATTATTATCAACTAAAGGAAGTTTTTCAATTTTATATGTTTGTAGAATCTTCTCTGCATCACTAAGAGTTGTTCCGACAGGAGCTGTTACAAGCTCTTCTTTAGTCATAACATCTTTAATCTCAATCGAATAGTCTTGGATAAAACGTAAATCACGGTTTGTAATAATACCAACAAGTATCTGTTCTTCCATGTTATTTACAATTGGCACACCAGAGATACGATATTTACCCATTAGATGTTCTGCATCAAATACTTGATGTTCTGGAGTTAAAAAGAAAGGGTCAGTTATAACACCACTCTCAGAGCGTTTTACTTTATCAACTTGTTCAGCTTGTTGTTCAATCGACATATTCTTGTGGATAATCCCTAATCCACCTTGTCTTGCCATGGCAATAGCCATATCTGATTCTGTTACCGTATCCATTCCTGCACTTATTAAAGGAATGTTTAGCCTCAATGTCTCTGATAAGTCAGCTTTTACTGAAACATCTCCTGGCAACACTTCAGATTTTTGTGGAACTAAGAGCACATCATCAAACGTCAAACCTTCTTTTACAAATTTATCTTTCCACATTTAGATTTAACCCTCTCTCCCTGTAGTTTTCTCAAAATATTATTAGTAGCTTAACAATTGGTTAAACTACTGTCAAGAAACGATCAATTTATTAGAACATTCAAAATTTATTTGTTTCATTGGAGGATATATTTTATGTCAGCTGAACTTTGGAATTGGATTCATTATTACTATTCAACTGAACACGTTCAATCACACTTACATAAGTGTTATGAGATACAAGGTTTCTCAGATGCCTCAGTAAAGAGTTATGAAAATTGCTATACATTCATTTATTATTTAGAACATGGCTATAATTATTATAAAACAGCAGATCATGCACCATTTTCTATACAACCCATTCTTATTTTTTATGGGTATATCCAACTGATTAAAGCATGCTTATTACTCGTTGATCCAAATTATCCAGAAAGTACAGCAGTTTTAGCTCATGGGGTTACAACTCGAAAGAGAAAAAAGAAGAATTATCAATTTCTTGATGATGAAATAAAGGTACAGAAAAATGGCTTGTTTACACATTTTTCGAATACAATGTTTCATGTGAAACATTTAGAAGGTGAAAAGTTATCAATGCGATTATTGTTACAAATGGTCCCGGAGCTTTCTAACCTGTTTAATCAAAGTACACCTAAAACTCACTCTCAACCTGTAGACTTTAACAACAATTCTTTAACTATACCTTTAAACGTAATGGATAGTTTAAACATGACCGTTGAACATTTCGTTCGATTTATTAATGAATATTTTAAAATTGAGAAATTTAATGTTGAAAATGATATGTTAAAACTAGATGTTTCTGAAACAATTACTCCAATTACTTGTACACCTCTTCAATATCATTTTTCAGAAAGAAGGTATTATATCCCTAACAAGCGCCCCTTATTCAACACATTACATGAATGCATGGTTCATTATTTAATCCTCTATAATTTAAGTATGATTTGCCGTTACGAAACAGAATGGTGGCAGGATTTACAACACCATTTTTCCAATAAAGATTTCTCATTTATTCTTGCTTTCCTTAAACTCACTAAACAAAAGATACCTTATTTAGTCTCCATGTTCTTAAATAGTTTTGAACGTTAAACTTCACCTTATTATTTTATTAATAAATATATAAAGAGCCGATCTAATAATAGACCGGCTCTTTATATATTATGCCCGGCAACGTCCTACTCTCACAGGGGAAACACCCCAACTACCATCGGCGCTGAAGAGCTTAACTTCCGTGTTCGGTATGGG
>NZ_MJEH01000042.1 GCF_001742425.1 Bacillus solimangrovi | reverse complement strand
GTTTATTTTCAGTTTCAATAGCTTCGTCAATTTTGTTTCCTAGTTTACCAGCGATGATTGTTAAGGCTAATACTCCAAACCATCCCATTAAGATCGGAACAATATAACTAACAGGGAAGCCAAATAAATCACCATTAACAGGAAAAAGTGTAAATAAAAAACCCATATGACCAGAAATCAAAAACAGAATTGACATAATTGCAGTAAACCAAACTTCTTTTTTGTATGCGTTCATGTATTTCCCTCCTTAACATTTTATAAACTGAGTGGTCGCTCATTTTTGAACGACAAAAAATTAGTTCCCCTCCTTTAAGTATTGTAGATAAGCAATTTTAATGGAATCTGATATATAACAATCTCCATTATAGAGTATCTATTATTAAAACACCTTACAATATATTGTTGAAATTACACGAAATATTATCACTTTTCTGACATCTTTAGATAATTTATGCAATTTATTTCAAATAAAAAACAGTAAGCAATCGTTTACATTGCTTACTGAAATAAAAAGATGTGATTTAATCGTTAACTGTAATGATATGTGCTTCACGATATTCACTTGGTGATACACCGACGTGTTTTTTGAAGATTGAGCTGAAATAATTTGGTGTATTAAAACCAACTTGTGCGGCAATAGCTTCGATCGTATCATTCGTATGACTCAATAGCCATTTTGCTCGCTTAATACGAATATTTGTAACATATTCTACGAAGGAAATCCCAAGCTCTTTTTTGAATAATCTAGAGAAGTATGTGTGACTGAGATGAACTTTATTCGCAACTTTTTTTATTGAAAGATCTTCGTGATAATAGTTTGAGATATACTCAATGCACTTTTGTAGGTTTTGATCTTTCGTTAGTTCTTCATAGAAACAGAGAAGCTTACCATCAGTGAGAGAGTGATTCAATGCTTTCTTTGCTTCTTGGTATGGTTTGTTTAAGCAAAGTGGATTGTTATATACTGAACCAACTCCTACATGAAGAGTAATTCCGTATTCTTTATGAATTTCATCAATTAGTTTTAATAAATGGTGATTTAATTGATCCCACTCACGAATGGACTTATAGATGAATGGAATATGGAACATGACTGCAAAATATTTACTAAATGAGACATAAGAAACATCATTAATCCAATGAGAAAGATGATTTTTGATGACAGAACGCACATGTGAACGTAAGATGCGTTGTCCTTCCTCATTTTCTATGAATGCTTGCGCACTTTCATTTCCTTGAAGGAGACATAGTACATTTGGAATATTATCAAATTTTGCAATACGTTTGTACTGTTCAAGTTCTTCTTGTGTCTTAATTTCTCCATACATTAATCTACGTAAAAATGTCTCTCTAACAATTGGTAAATCATTCAATTCATCCATTGCTGTGTGAAGAGCACGAATCATTAAATTTTTTCTTAATGGAGTAACTTGTAATGTATGAACATTTAACTCTACTGCAATCGGTGATGTATAAACCATGTCATTATTCATTATTACAAATATTTTTGACTGTAAATGTTTCTTTCGAAGCCGATTGACTTTTACCCAATCAAATGGTGTTGAAATTTGAGCGATAACAATATCAACCTGAAGCCCTTTTCCTTCATCTTCAATAATTCTACATTGGTCTGTTAACTCTTCTTTTACCCAACTTTTAATGGACTCATTGTACTCTGTTTCTAAGTGAAATAATTTAATGTTGTACATGAGATTTTCCTCCCTGTCCCCGTTCAGCACAACTCTCTTTATCTAAAAATTTGATAAGATTAACATTATTGATAGTATACAATAAAAATAAACAATTAAGGTGTATTTTTTTAAAAATTCTTATAATAGCCACTACGATAAAATACAAGATTTTAAATCAATCATACATATTACATCAAGTGTTAATTGTTGTTAAGAATCGAACATAAAAAATGTAGACAGTGCGAAGTAGTTAACAGAAGGTCAAGTATTAGAAATAATCTGATATCCCTTACAAATAAGTTATTATTTCAATGTCAGTTTTGTAGTAACCAATTATTCTTCACACTCATAGTATAGGGTAAACGAATATATTTCCTTCTGTTTCCGGCTCAGGATCCAGTAAGGAGGGAGCTATTAATTGAAGGATAATAACTACCAGCCGAAGCCTTTATTAACAAAAAGAGAAAGAGAAGTATTTGAATTGCTCGTTCAAGATAAAGCAACGAAGGAAATCGCAGCGGAATTATTTATAAGTGAAAAAACCGTGCGCAATCACATTTCAAATGAGATGAGGAGTGATAGCAAATTTTTGTATTATGTTACATAGGATTCAACTGTTTATTATTAATACACGTTTGAAATGGTATCTTTAAAATCGACTGTTGTTCTTTATTATGGTAATATTCTTTATTGTGGAATAAATGTTTATTATTGTATGATTATGTAAATTTAATAGGTTATTTTGGTAAGACGGAAACATATTAATAGTCTTTATGTTTGATTACATATTAGTTGGAGGAATATTGGTGAAGAGAAATAAAATACTCCTATGGGGAATTTTGGTAATAATCGGTTTGTTTGTTGGGATTACTGTACTTAATTATTTCAGTGATTCAGCAAAGGTTAAACGTATGGATGCATTAGTAGAGGAGTATAATCAACCAACGTCATTAGATAATTTTGAAGAGGAATTTGATGTAATTGTTATTGGTGGTGAGCCAGAAGGGGTCGCGGCGGCCGTTTCTTCTGCGAGAAATGGTATGAATACTTTATTAATTGAGGAAAGAGAAGAGTTAGGTGGATTGATGACATATGGGATGTTGAATTTCATTGATCTACCTGAAGGTGATGAAGATCAAATTGTGTCACAAGGGATTTTTAATGAATGGCATGAGTTAATTGGAGAAAAAAATGCTTTTGATTTACAAGTTGCGAAGGCTGGCTTTCAAAAATTAGTTGATAATGAATCTAATTTAACGTTGTCAGTAGCAACTGAAATAATCACACCAATTGTTACAAATAAAAACGTTGTCGAAGGTGTGAAATTAAGAAATGAGTATGGTGAAGTATTGGTTAAGGGGAAACGATTTATAGATGCAACTCAGGATGCAGATTTTGCAGTTTTGACAGGTGCTCCCTATTTTATAGGAGGAGCGGACATAGGGGAAGAAGATCGAAAAATGGCTGTTACTTTAATGATCCACCTAAATGATGTTGATTGGAGCAGGATATCATCAAAAGAAATTATTGAACAATTTGGCGATGTAGAAAAGAGCTCATCAACAAGTGTATTTTCAAATGATTTACCCGTAGTTGCTTGGGGGTTTGAGGGCTTAACTAAGAAGTACACCCCAGTGGTAGAAGAGACTAGATTGCGGGGACTTAACATTGTTAAATCTGAGAATAATTACTACATTAATGCACTACAACTATTTGGTATAGATGGATTAAATGATGAGTCCATAGCTAAAGCAATTGACAGAGGAAAAAAAGAAACAGAACACATCGTTCAATATTTTAGAGACAATCTGACAGGATTTGAGGATGCAAAAATTGCCTCATTCCCTGAAGAGTTATATATTCGAGAAACAAGGCATATTGAAACAGAATATCAGCTACCTATGTCCGATATATGGGAAAATCGTGATCATTGGGATAGTATTGGTTACGGTGGATACCCTGTTGATGTACAAGCACAATCAGTTAATGATTATGGATATGTTATCTCAAATCCTATTCAATATGCGATTCCGTTTCGTTCACTTGTACCAAAAAAGGTTGAGAATCTTCTTGTAGTGGGACGTTCAGCAGGTTTTTCTTCTGTTGCAGCTGGAAGTGCTAGAATTATTCCTACAGGGATGACGACTGGTGAAGCTGCAGGTGTAGCTACAGCAATTTCTATCGAAGAAAATACGAACTTTCGTGAAATGTCGTCAAATAAGGAATTGATTCGTCAGTTGAGGAATTCACTTGATGAGCAAGGAGCGCTTGTTAAACATTTTGAACTTGAATATCCATACAAGGGAGAGTGGTTCTACCCTGGTATCAAAGAACTTCTGAATGTTGGTTTATTGAGTGGGGGATATGCAAATGATCTTTCAGTTGAAGAAGATGCAAATAAACACATGTTCCTTAACATGTTCATTAATACGATAAAAAGAGGTAACCAACAGCTATATGAGGAGAAAAAACGAGAGATTAATAATTTGAGTGTATATTATTATGAAGAAAATGAAGTATTAACGAGAGATCTAGCTGCTGAAATTGTAGGAAAAGTATTCATTGAAGATTCAGATGAAGCAACATGGGCAGAGTTAAAATCAAATAATCTCATTGATAAAACGTTAGAACAAAAAATTAAACAAAATCGTATTTTATCAAAAAGTGAGATATATTATTTGCTTGGCAACTTATTATTAGAAATAAAATAAACCTTACATTTATATGGTGGTCATCGTCTCACAGTGGTAATCTTAACTCGAATTTTTACATAGTAAAGTAAATATAAAGGAAAAAGACAGCCTTAATTGGTCGTCTTTTTCCTTTATTTTATATGAAAAAGTTTCATAGGGTCGTCCTTTCATTTCATTGCATAGATTAGTAATGAGGTGATTTTATGGAAAGGAAACAGTGTCCTTTAAAAGTTGGAAAAGAATCATATGGTGACAAAGCGATAGAAGTGGTATTTAAAGATGCGTTCTCTCCTTATTTTACAAAGGAAGTGACAACATCTAAAACATAGTTTCAACTGGTGCTAATTGCTTCTCTTTTAATGATAATAGTGTAGGAGTACCTATATTATGTGGTATTTCAATAGTAACTATCCCTTTGTTTTTGGGGTGATAATATGAAATATGCAATCTATGTTCGTGTCTCAACAGACAGAGATGAACAAGTTTCATCTGTTGAAAACCAAGTTGATATATGTCGAAATTGGATAGAGCGAAATGGGTTTGAATGGAATGAGAAAAACGTCTTTAAAGATGAGGGCATTAGTGGCACGTTGTTTACGGAGCGCCCTGCAATTCAGTCAATCTTAGGTAAAGCGAGGAAGAAAGAGATTGACATGATTATCTTTAAATCAATTTCACGTTTAGCTAGGGATTTAAAGGATTCATTAGAGATTCGAGAAGTATTGATTGCGCATGGAGTAAGGATTATTTCAATAGAGGAAGGTTATGATTCAAATAAGGCAGGTAAGAATGATATGGCATTTGAGTTATGGTCTTTGTTTTCTGCTCAATATAGTCGAACATTATCAAGTGGTATAACAGCTGCATTAGCGGCAAAGGTTCGCCGAGGTGAGCATATTGGAAAAGTTCCGTACGGTTATGACCGTATTGAACAGAAGCTCGTTGTTAATATGAAAGAAGCAAACATAATTAGACAAATTTTTAAGTGGTATAACGATGAAAAATTAGGCTATAAAATGATTACGCATAAATTAAATGAGCAAGGTATTCCTTCAAAACAGAATGGGAAATGGCAGGTGACAACAGTACAAAGAATTTTGAAAAACTCAATTTATCATGGTACGTTCATTTTAAATCAATACGGGAAAGTAAAAATAAATGGTCATAAGAAACAAGTGAAGAATCCTGAGGAGAAGTGGATCATTTTTGAAAATCATCACCCTGCAATAATCTCAAAAAAAGATTTTGAGAAAGCTAACGATAAAAAAGTTTTGAATGATAAAAGGAAAACAACAGTGTGGAATGAGTTTCGAGGATTGTTGAAATGTGGAAAGTGTGGATCGAATATAGTGATCCTTCAATCAGGAAAGAAAACAGAGTCAGGTTCGAATGTAAGGTATTATTTGAAATGCAGTGCGTATCGTAGGGCTGGAAAGCATAGATGTGTGAATCATATACCTATTCAATATGAGGATTTTCGCGATTTCCTTATCGATCTTCTGAAGGAAAAAGGGCAGGGTGTTTCATTTGAATTTGATAGCGAACTTGAAAGTTATAAAACTTCTGAAGTTAAAGTTTTGAAGAAGAAGATTCAGCAGTTAGAGATGAAGAAGAAGGATGTATTAGAGTTATACTTGGAGCAAATTATTAATAAATCCGAGTTAGAAAATAAAAGGAACGAATTGCACAGTGACATAAAGCAATTAAAAGAAAAATTAATGACCTTTGAACATATCAATTATGATCTACAAACTGTTGAGAACATTCAACATGCATTCTCATATTTGCAACAACATGGAGAGAATTTGTTCCATGTAATCCAGACAATAATCAATGAGATTATCCTACATCCAGATGGAACGGTAGATGTGAAGTATAATTTTAAATAGTAAATAAGTGGGTAGGAGAATATATTCATACCCTCTATTTGCAATTAATATGCATTGCAAATGCAATGCAAAAACTTGGCGTGAAAGGTCGATCACAAGCCGTCGTTGAGTTACTTCGTATGGGAGAATTAGAATTGTAGCGAGCATGCCGGCTTTCTGTTAAGGAGCCGGTTATTTTTTGTATACTAAAGGGAATAATTTCACTTGCATTTCTATAATAATCGGACCAAAATGAGTAAGTGATTGTCTAAAAGGAAGATAATTTAGATAGTAGTGCTTAGAGTGAGGTTTTCATCTCATAAAAATATATTACCTGGAAAATGAGGGATTGTTTTGAATAGACCAATAGGTGTTATTGATTCTGGTGTTGGTGGGTTGACAGTAGCAAAAGAAATCATGCGTCAATTACCAAAAGAAGAAATAATCTATTTAGGTGACACAGCTCGTTGTCCTTATGGACCAAGACCAAGACACGAAGTAAAAGCATATACGTGGCAAATGGTGCATTATTTAATGAAAAAGAATATAAAGATGCTTGTTATTGCTTGTAATACTGCAACAGCACTTGTATTAAACGAAATAAGAGACAAGTTAAGCATTCCTGTTATAGGTGTTATTCATCCTGGAGCAAGGTCAGCTTTAAAAATATCGACGAATAACCATATCGGAGTTATTGGGACTGAGAATACCATTAAAAGTGGTACATATAAACAAGCACTTCAAGGTATAAATAGCGATGTAAGTGTAGAGATGTTAGCTTGTCCTCAGTTTGTACCAATTGTCGAAAGTGGAGATTATGAGGACACGAAGGCTCTTGCAGTTGTGAGTGAGTCGTTGAAACCTTTGATGACAACCGAAATTGATACGTTGATTTTAGGATGTACACATTACCCAATTTTGGAGCCAATTATTAAGGATGTCATTGGAGAAGGAGTTTCTATTATTTGTTCTGGAGATGAGACAGCAAGAGAAGTGAGTACAATTCTTGACCATAGAGGTATGCTTATTACAGATGAACAAATACCGAATCATCTATTCTTAACAACAGGTTCAAAAGAGCTTTTTCATCGAATCGCATCTAAATGGTTCGAACATGAAGTTAAACATGTATATTCAATTGATTTATAGCCTTTTCTAATTTAAGAAAGGCTATTTTTTATGAATGTAGATAAAAATGTTTATGTGTATTACGTTTTAGAACTGTGCAAACTCATTCAATAAACATACGTCAAGTCTTTCTAATGTGAAAGGAAATTAACTGGTCTAATTTTGTAGTGGGCTCGTATATATGATAGTACAAACTGTCATAGGAGGGAAAGACATGCCGACTTTCAACAAAATAGGTGTAGGCATCATAGGAGCAGCTTTCGTACTTTTATTATCGGGCTGTGGTTTTTTTCAAGGAGAACGTGCTTCACAGCAAGTTGAACAACCTAATGATGCAACTTATGTAGAAGAAGGAATGTTAAGCGAAGGACCAGAAGAAAATGGGGAAATAATTGAAGTAGATCAACAGAATGTAGAAATGGTTCAGCGTGAATTATATTTGATTGATCAAAATGGCTATGTTGTACCACAAATGTTACAGTTACCAAAAACAAAAGAAGTTGCAAAGCAAGCTTTAGAGTATCTAGTTCAGAATGGACCAATTATGGAAGAACTTCCAAATGGTTTTAGAGCCGTTCTACCAGCAGGCACTCAAGTTCTTGGCCTTAATATGGAAGAAGGAACACTTGTTGCAGACTTCTCGACTGAATTCACAGAATATGCACCTGAAGATGAGCAGAGAATCGTGCAATCACTCACTTGGACGCTTACTCAATTTGATAACATTGATCGTGTTCAGATTCGAATCAATGGACATGAACAACCTTATATGCCAGTTAACGGTACACCAATAAATGATGGTTTAAGCCGTGCAGATGGTATTAACTTTGACCACGGAGATGTTGTGGATGTCCAGAATAGTAAAGCGATGACGCTTTACTTTCTGGCCCAAAATGGTGAGGATATGTATTATGTGCCTATAACTAGACGTGTGGAAAAGGCTAATAATAATGTAGAGGCTGTAGTAGCTGAATTGATAGAAGGACCTGCTTACGATTCTAAACTTCTTAGTGAATTTCATCCAGATTTATCATTAGTCGAGAAACCTAAAAATGACGAAGGCACTGTAACGTTAAACTTTAATGAAGTGTTGTTAGGAAGTCTACAAGGTACAGCGGTCTCTGAACACTTACTCAAATCATTAGTATTATCATTAACAGAACAAGAAGGAATCGAACAAGTAGCTCTTCAAGTTAATGGTGACTCTTTACTTCATAATAATGAAGGTGAAGAGATTAGCGAACCAGTTTCAAGGCCTGAAGCAGTTAATACAGGTAGTTTTTAGAGAGTAATTTTTGTTATAATATAGAGAACATGGATAGGCTGGCGTATGTGGCAGCCTTTTTTCGTGTTTGAACATAAGATTGATCTTTTATCTTCTGTTATTAATTTGTTAATTGAATTACGAAATTATGGATATTCATCATTGAGTATATTGAAGTGAAAACTGGCAGGATAAATGTATGGATAATTGTCGAATGTTACATATTATAATAGGTTGATGTTAAATATTTATTGAATAATATAGTAGGATTGAATGGCTATAGGAGGATATTAGTTATGAGAATTGATGATCGACAACATGATCAATTACGGAAAGTACAGGTTGAAAATAATTATTTAATACATCCAGAAGGTTCTGTACTCATATCTGTAGGGGATACGAAAGTGATTTGTACAGCTAGTGTAGAAGAGCGAGTTCCTCCTTTTTTACGTGGACAAGGTAAGGGTTGGATTACGGCTGAGTATGCAATGTTACCACGTGCTACCCAACAACGAAATATAAGAGAATCAAGTAAAGGTAAAGTCACAGGGCGTACAATGGAAATTCAACGACTGATCGGAAGAGCGCTACGTTCAGTAATAGATTTAGATAGCATCGGTGAAAGAACAATATGGGTAGACTGTGATGTAATTCAAGCAGACGGTGGAACTAGGACGGCTTCTATTACAGGTGCATTTATTGCAGTAGTACATGCAGTAGGGCAATTATATGAAGCGAAAAAAATAAAATCGTTTCCGATTAAAGATTATTTAGCAGCTACTTCTGTAGGTATATTATCAGAGAGTGGTCCAATGCTTGATCTATGTTATATAGAAGATTCACAAGCCGATGTTGATATGAATGTGGTTATGACAGGAAGCGGAGAATATGTTGAACTACAAGGTACTGGAGAAGAAGCAACTTTCTCCGCTGGGCAATTAAATGAGATGCTCTCATTAGCTTCTAAAGGGATTCTTGAGTTAATTGAAATTCAGAAAGAAACGATTGGTATTCTTGCAGAAAAAATAGGAAACGAATAGTGGAGAGGATTCAAAATGGGAAAAATAATCGTAGCGACGAAGAACGTCGGGAAAGTGAGAGATTTTGCTTATTTGTTAGCGGGAAAAGGTATTGAAGTTACTTCTTTACTTGATTACAAAGATATTCCTGATGTTGTTGAAGATGGTGAAACATTTGCAGACAATGCTCGTAAGAAAGCAGAGGAAATTGCAGAGAGGTTACAAATACCAGTCATAGCAGATGATTCTGGCTTAATTGTTGATGCACTTGATGGTCGTCCAGGAGTTTACTCGGCTCGTTATGCAGGTGAGCATAAAAGTGATGAAGCAAATCTACTAAAGGTACTAGAAGAAATGAATGGTGTACCAAGTGAAAAGAGGACGGCTCGTTTTTTCTGTGCTCTCGCTGTGGCAATACCTAATAAGGATACTATCATTGTTGAAGGAACATGTGAGGGTATGATTACGAAAGAACAACAAGGAAATCAAGGTTTCGGTTACGATCCTATTTTTTTCATCCCTTCAAAAGAAAAAACGATGGCACAGTTAACAAAAGAAGAAAAGAATCAAATTAGTCATCGAGCGAATGCGTTAAAGAAGTTGAAAGAATTATTGAGAAATAATGAACTTCTTGTTACAAGGGTGGAACGACTATGAACGTATTGATTGTTAGTGATAATCACGGTGATGAAGAAATTTTAGCTACCTTAAAAGAACGTCATCATTCAGATGTGGATGCTTTCATTCATTGTGGTGATTCAGAGTTACCTGCAAATGAAAAAAGTATGGAATATTTTCGTTCTGTTAGAGGAAATTGTGATTTTGATGATAAATATGTTGAAGAACGAGTTGAAAGCATCGATGGTGTAAACTGTTTTATTACACATGGGCATCTTTATAATGTCAAAATGTCATTAATGAATATAATCTACCGAGCTAAGGAAGTTGGGGCAAGTATTGTATGTTACGGCCATTCTCATATAGCGAGCGTAGAAGAAGCAAACGGTATCGTGTTAATTAATCCTGGAAGTATTCGTCTTCCTAGACTTCGTAAAGATAAGACGTATGCAATTTTGTCTATCGAACAAAGTAAGAAGATTACAGTGCGATATTATACAACAGAAGGAACCGAAGTTAAGGAAATGTCTTTTGAAACAATATTGGAATAGGAAAGTGGAGAAAATTCTCCATTTCCTATTGACAAAAGATCATAGTTTTTATATATTTATTTATGTCGCCAATATTGTGCGGGTGTAGTTTAGTGGTAAAACCTCAGCCTTCCAAGCTGATGTCGTGGGTTCGATTCCCATCACCCGCTCCATACATAATTTGTCCCAGTAGCTCAGCTGGATAGAGCAACGGCCTTCTAAGCCGTCGGTCGGGAGTTCGAATCTCTCCTGGGACGTATTTAAGTGTACCTAATGTTATATAAATCATGTGAAGCGCTTTAAATGTTGTTGTTCCAACGTTTAAGAGCGCTTTTTTCTATTTTCTTAATAGCTACTTATGAGTTGAAAAGTTTAAAAATTAACGAATTACTAAAACGATTAGGTGAATAAATTTACGCTTACTGTAATTCAGAATAGAGAGGGAGTGCCTTTAAATCTAGTTTTACTAAAACAATCCCAATTTATTGACTCACTAGGTTAATAGTTGAAAAATAGAGGTTATCATGTTCATATGGATGATTTAAAGGTGATTAACATTGTTTAAACTTTGTAAGTTGTACGTGTGAATTAAACGTTTTTTAGAAAGCTCTTCTTAACAGCCTTAATAGAATAATAGTTCGAATAAGCCTCCTAGGACGAAAAATTCTCCTACCACCGCGGCCTCTAAGCCAAACACCTTCAGCTGATTCTCCCATCATAATCCCATCAACATAGCGCCCGCCATATTCCATAACTCTAACTGGTTCTCCACGATATCTATAATTCATGTGTTTACTCACCCCCTTTTAATCAGAGTATGCACATTAATTAATGTTGTATAGACAACTTAACTAGTCCATTAAAGGTTTATAAAAATATTTGTAAGTTAAAATTAAAAATTAATAGTCTATTTAGGTGTATCTATTATGTTAGATATGCATATTTTAAATTTAGGATGAATTAGGTGAAGGTTATTAAGGTGAAATCTCTTAATTTACGGTTCTATATGGTAACAGTAAGTTATTTACCCATTTAATTGAAATGATTGTAAATACAGAAGTCCTTCTTGTTTTGTAGCATAAATAATTTCGAAAAAAGTATAGTGTTCGAATAAAATATACTTTTTTTACATAATCACAAAGATTGTTGTTCCAGCGATGTAAGCGAATTCAATAAGATTAAAAACTTAATATAGTCAAACTACTTTTAAAAAAAGTGTTGACTCAAAGGATAAATGAGCGTAAGATAATCCTCAATAAAGAGAACAAGACTCATCGCCACAGGGTTTTAATTGAGTAGTTCATGTGATTTTTTTTATTCAGAATTTTTAAGATGATACAAAATATACTACATTTGTAAATTAGATTTACTAAATGATATTGTAATGATGATAACTTAATTGGAGCGTGATGGCATGAGTGACCAATGGATTTATTTAGATGGGAATTTCGTAAAAAAAGAAGAGGCGAAGATTTCTGTATATGACCATGGTTTCTTATATGGAGATGGTGTCTTTGAAGGCATCAGAGTATATGACGGTAATATTTTTCGAATGAAACAGCACATTGACCGTTTATATGATTCAGCAAAATCAATAATGTTAGAAATTCCATATACAAAAGAAGAATTAACAAAAATTACTGCTGAAACAGTTGTGAAAAATGGTTTAACAAGCGCTTATATTCGTCTTGTAGTATCACGGGGAATAGGTGACTTAGGACTTGATCCTTTTAAATGTGAAAAACCATCTGTAGTAATTATTTGTGAACCGTTAGCTATTTTCTCAGAAGAGTTATATGAGAGTGGTCTGGATATTGTAACAGTAGCAAGCCGTAGAAATCGTCCTGATGTGTTGAGTCCTATGGTGAAATCACTGAATTATCTGAATAATGTATTAGTTAAGATTGAAGCACATTTGGCAAATGTTAGCGAAGCGCTTATGTTAAATGACCAAGGTTATGTAGCAGAGGGCTCAGCTGATAACATCTTCATAGTTAAAGGTAAACAACTCATAACTCCACCTGGATATATCGGTGCTCTAGAAGGGGTGACAAGAAATGTCATCTTAGAAATAGCAAGTGAGTTAGGTTATGAAGTAAAAGAAACAGCGTTCACAAGGCATGAAGTTTATATCGCTGATGAAGTGTTCTTAACAGGAACAGCAGCTGAAGTAATTGCTGTAGTTAAAGTAGATGGTCGTCTAATTGGGGATGGAAAACCTGGGGAACACACTCAAAGGTTGCTTCAAGCATTCCGCGAACGCGTAACAAAAGATGGATTGAAAGTATATGACAATGAAAAGATGAGTTCTTGAAAAGTGAATAACAAACAAAGCGTAGAAGAGGATTAGTAATCGTAATTGTGGTATCTCCAGAGAACCGGTGTAGCTGAGAGCCGGTGTTACCCTTACGATGAAGCTCACCTCGGAGCGTCAATCTGAAACGAGTTCAAGTAGGGTTGACCGGGTAGTTATCTTGCTACTCGTTATTGAAAATTGAACGATTTTTCTTTCAAGTCGTTCATGAGGTGATTCTTGTAAATGAATCACGAAAAAGGGTGGTACCGTGGAGAGGAAGACCTTTTCACCCCTTTAAGCCGTAGGGCTTTTATGGGGTGAAAAGGTCTTTTTTTCATTGTTATAGATGATCTTTTTAGTGAAAAGGTGGAAAACTACATCATTTAATAGCAAAATCGTACATTTATATATCAGAATATTCATTAATAACTAATTATTCAGTCTTTTGGTTGCCTTAACAATTAAAAATCTAGGGGGAATCGAAAATGAACACAGAGGTAAAAGAGAAAAAAATGAAGCGGTCAGTAACAAAAATGTCAGGTGCAAAGATGTTTGTAGAAGCATTGAAAGCTGAGAATGTTGAGGTAATCTTTGGATATCCAGGTGGGGCAGTGCTTCCGATTTACAATGAGTTATACGATGCAGGTATTGACCATGTCTTGCCTAGACATGAACAGGGTGGAATTCATGCAGCAGAAGGATATGCAAGAGTTTCTGGTAAGACAGGTGTAGTGGTAGCAACATCTGGACCTGGTGCAACCAATATTGTAACAGGTTTAACAGATGCAATGATGGACTCACTCCCGATGGTTGTATTTACTGGGCAAGTCCCTACTAATGTAATTGGTACTGATGCTTTCCAAGAGGCAGATGTAATGGGTATTACAATGCCAATTACAAAGCATAGCTATCAAGTTCGAGATGTTAAAGAATTGCCAAGAGTTATCAAAGAGGCATTCCATATAGCATCAACAGGTAGACCAGGACCTGTACTAATTGATCTTCCTAAAGATGTAGCGATTATAGAAGCCGAATTTGATTATGATTTACCAATTAATATTCCTAGTTATCAGCCAACATATAATCCTAATCAATTGCAAATTAAGAAGCTTGCTGAAGCAGTAAGCCATGCTAAGAAGCCATTAATTCTTGCTGGAGCTGGAGTATTGCATGCTAGAGCAAACAAAGAATTGCTAACGTACGTTGAGCAACAAAATATTCCACTGGCCTGTACACTTCTAGGGTTAGGTGCATTCCCTGGGAATCATGAATTATTTTTAGGTATGGCTGGGATGCATGGAACATACTCAGCAAATATGGCGATTTATGAGTCTGACTTATTAATTAGTATTGGTTCTCGTTTTGATGATCGGGTGACAGGTAATCTTAATGAATTTGCCCCAAATGCAAAAATTGCACATATTGATATTGACCCTGCAGAAATCGGGAAAAACGTTCCTACAGCAATTCCTGTAGTTGGAGATGCGAAGAAGGCACTTGAAGCATTAATTGAAGAAGATGGAACAAAGGGAGATACAAGTATTTGGCGAAAGAAGCTTCATAATTGGAAAGAAGAGTATCCATTAGTGTACAAAAAAGCCGTTCCATTACTCAAACCACAGCGATTAATACAAATGATTCATGATTCCCAGG
>NZ_MJEH01000041.1 GCF_001742425.1 Bacillus solimangrovi | reverse complement strand
CATAGAAGGCATATTGAACAAATGGAGACCCATATTTGGATGACTGGAACAAATATAAGGTAGCAATTGATGCTGTATCAGCAAGTATTACGTATGTACATCCAGACAAGGGAGAAAAAAACTTCAAAGTGTATGCAAATGACCCAAGGCGTTCTTATGCATCAAGTAATCCTGAAACAACGTTAGGTGATGCACTTAAGCTTGTGCTTGATGCGGAAGTTGTTGATGGGAAGTTTCTAATTGATGGTGAAGAAGTAAATAATGATTGGAGAATATTCATGTTATCAGAAAATGATGATGACTATGATATTCTCCAACAAGCGGATGACTTGTTTGAGATCGAATTACGACCTGATATGGATATTATAATAGAAAAAACCGATCTTAATGGCTCTCCATTTGTTCAATATGCCTTCTATGAGGAAGGTGGTAAACGAGTTGTTGCAAGCATATTTGAAAATGGTTCTTCAATTGATTATGTGAAAGCTAAGGTCCGTACAATAACTGGTGAAGCGAAAACAATTGATCTCATTGATGAGGATGAGAAAGGAGAAATTGATGGTATTTATGAGTCTCCTAATCAAGTTGAATTACTAGATCTTACTTACCAAAATGCTGAAATTGAAGTAAGAGCAGTAAATGGCGAAATAACGACGACATATATTCTTACTCCAGAAGGTGAAAGTGTTAGAGGGTTAGGATATGTTCCTTTAAATAATGTGAAGGATGTAACCGATCGTATTGATACTCTATCACAAGATTATCCGACAGCAGAGGCGTTTGTTTTTGAAGTAAAAGATACAAAAACAACTTCTAATATGCATCGAGCAAAGGTTGGGAATCAAAAGGTGTATTTAGGGGTAAACAATCAGCCTACAGAATATAGAGGAGCTGCTACACGATATTCTTTGTTTAGGGATAAAAATTATGACTCAGATCAAATTAATTTAACAAGTTCTGTCTCTGATCTGCGAAGTGGGGCGATTGATAGTCTAAGTAATAAAGCTAGCTCGGTGAAATTTAAACAAGACGACTCTGGCAGTGGGATCGTCTTATACAATAAGTACGATTATAGAGGGAAAGATGATGTTCTAGCATTAACAGGTTCTGATAAAGATATTACTGATACAGACATGAATGATCGTGCATCATCAGTACGCATAATTGGTCAATCAGGTAAGCCATTCGTTAGACTATATAATAATAAAGTAGCAAATAAGAATACTAATAGTTATGGTTCAGATTATGTCGATGTTCATGGTTATAAAGATATATCTGGATACTTCAACAATAAAGCATCTTCATTTGAAGTAATTGGCGGAGAAGATATGAACTATTTCACCAACATACAGCTCTGGGATGTTTTAGGAAAAGATGACAATAAATTATATAAGCAGAATAAGGATAACTATATACCGCTACAAGATCTCGATAGTTTGAATAATAAGGTTTCTCATGTTCAACTTATTTGCACTGAAGATGATTGTCCAACGTTTAAACTTTATAAGGGAAAAGATTATAAAAATGAACTTTTGTATCACTCTATATCACCAGGATTTACGAGTATGTCTAATAATGAAATAAACGAGTATATTGATAAATTTGACGAAGTATCATCAATTAAAGTAAAGAATAACAGCGATAGACTATCAAAGATCATTATTTATAAAGACAATGGTAACTATGCAGTGATTGATAGCTCAATTTCTGATTTGAGTAGCTTTAAGGACGTTATCTATAAAGGGAAAAGTTCAGGAACGAGAGATTTTAATAATAAGATAGTGGCTATTAAGTTCTATTATGGAGTGGTGTATCGCTTCTATACTGGTAAGAACTATTCTGGTTCGTACCAAGATTACATTATTGGTGAGGATAACATAGGCAGTGATTGGAGTAACAAGTTCAGCTCAGTGAGAGTTCTTAATCCGCTACCTGAGATTGGATTAATCGCATATGATGAAACAAACTATGGTGGAGATTTCTTACCGGTAGTAGATGATATCCCTGATTTAAGTGCAGTAGATTTTAATAATAAGATCTCTTCAGTTAAGCTAATTACTCGTATTCCAGAAAAGCGACCTACACATAATACGACAATGGTAGTTTCAAGTAAAGATTTGTCATTTAAAACATCAAATAAATACTTTGGAGAAGGTACTTCTGTTAACCTTATAGGTTACTTTGAGCGAACTGACCAATCATCGAAATTCACTCCGTATGAACATAATGTTAAATATGCGACAACTGGTTCATATTCATTTGATACGGGTATAAACGATGCAAGGGGTTATCTCGTTCAAGTCGATGCGAATAGAGTGACATCAAATAAAGTTAGAATAAAATTGAATGATACGTCCAATTCAGAATTAGGAACATCAGCTACACATGCGTTAGGGCTTGAAGCAGGTGCAAAATTTAATCCGAAGCATAGTAATGTCGTATTTGTACCAGCAAAGAATAATGATCCTTCTAGAATATCGGTTGATATCGAAGTAGGTGCTTGGGACGATAA
This sequence comes from Bacillus solimangrovi, assembly GCF_001742425.1. Lineage (GTDB taxonomy): Bacteria > Bacillota > Bacilli > Bacillales > Bacillaceae_N > Bacillus_AV > Bacillus_AV solimangrovi. The sequence goes on along the minus strand of NZ_MJEH01000041.1, from coordinate 13,863 downwards.
AGAAGATCAAGATGGAAACGTACCAAGCTATAACGTTAAGGTAATAGGATATTTTGCAGAAGATGCTGCTTCAAGTAATGATTTGTTTTATGAGAAGTTTGATACGCCTGTCGCAGTAGCATCACCTTCGGTAACAGATGAGCGCACGTCACGAGTAACTCTACAAACGAGAGATTTTAGGGATGAGCCGAAAGGGTATTTAGTGAATGTGACAGGGAAACATATAGGAGGTAGCAACTTCAAGTTCTCTATCAATGAAAATTATATTCACCTTGGGACAGCTGCTTCAGTAAATGCAAAAGGTGAGGATCCTCGTTCTGTTCATCATAGTGGACTGATGTACGTAAAAGCTAATTCAATCGATGCGTATTTGTTAGAAATGACACCAAATTATGGTTCATGGATTGCTGTTGATTCAGATGCAGAGATTGATGTAGAGGTTGTTGGATATTTTTATTAATAAAGGTTTAGTAAGTGTTTAGATAAATAATACGGTTGTAAAGGAAATACAAATGATCGTTGCGAAAGAGTCAGCATACTAAATGCTGGCTTTTTCATTTGAGTGAAGGTAAGTTCTTTTTAGTATTAAATAGATACAACACAAAATGAAACTTGTGACAACGATAGTTACAATAAATATTGTTTATAATCTAGTTTTTTAATTCCATATGTATCAAAGGTAATTGGGTGAGTCTAAAGGATAGTTGTAATTTTATGTTAAAATCAACATACAAATAGTGAAAGACTGTTCATCAACGATCAAAGTTAAGTTATCTTTAAGACTATGAATTGTACATGGAAGGTGAAATGTTATTAAAAAAATTTTACTCCCAGTGATTTATGTAAGTGAATGAGTATTCTTCTTTTATATTTTACTTTTTGTCATTGTATTTAATCTGATATTTTTTGCTAATTTGGTTTTTGTGAATGCCTCATGGGAAGAGTCTGTTTCATTGCCATTTATGGAATCATTGATATTTATATTAGGAATAGGCATCTTGTGTTTTATATATATTAAGTATTTAGTAGGTAGTGCATTATACAAAAAGATTAAAGAAGTCGTTTGGGGGACATTATTCGTTTCAAACTTTCTAAGCTCTATTTTTTGGTTTAGTATAAGTTATTCGTTTTTGTCTAATCAGGAACGTATTTTACTAATGATCTCTATATTAGTAAGTGCCAGTTTAACAATTCAGATTGTCTTAAAATATCGAAATAAAATTACATAATCGTCTACTCTTTCAATCTGGAAGATAAGGCTTAAAAAGTCAAAATATGAATTGTAACTCCATAGTTTCTCACCTTTTTTATCGAAAAAGTGAGAGACTGTGGAGTTTTTTAATATATTTTTTGGTGGTTACTCAATTTTTATCAGCGATTAGAAGTGAACAGTTGATCTGAATCATGTGCTAAAGAGTATTTAAAGGGATTCGTATACAGTTGTTTATGAGTGTTTTAAAAACGAACATTTTTTAATTGACTTTAGTTTAATGTTCGTTTAATATAACGTTTGTCTTGAAAAAATATAAATTGATTCGTATATTCTCAGTAATTTGGTCTGGGAGTTTCTACAAGGAACCGTTAATTCCTAACTACGAATGGGTGTATTTATTGTATCCATTTACAGTTTGGAATTTTTTATTTTAAGGAGGATTTTCAAATGGAAAGATTTTTTAATTTGCAGGGGTTAGGAACGAATGTGAGAACAGAAGTGATGGCAGGCATTACGACATTTCTGACGATGGTATATATAATTATCGTTAACCCTGCGATTCTTTCTGCAGCAGGAGTACCGTTTGAGCAAGTGTTTGTGGCAACGATTATTGCGGCAGTAGTTGGAACATTAATAATGGCGTTGTTTGCAAATTATCCGATTGCAATTGCACCTGGGATGGGCATGAATGCATATTTTACGAGTGTCGTAGCGACACAAGGTGTTACGTATGAATCGGTATTCGGAGCAGTCTTTTTAGCAGGACTTATTTTCTTTTTATTAAGCTTTACGAAGTTGCGTGAGACATTAATTGAAGCGATTCCTGCTTCATTGAAATATGGTATTACATCAGGAATTGGGTTATTTATTGCATTTATTGGATTGAAGATGTCTGGCATTGTTGTAGCAAATGAAGCAACACTCGTAGCATTTGGAGACTTACATCAACCTGTAACGTTATTATCTTTACTCGGTTTGTTTATCACATTGATTTTGATTGCGCGTAACGTGCAAGGAGCATTATTTATCGGTATGCTCGTAACGGCTATTGTTGGTTATTTCGTTGGACTATTACAGTTTGATGGAATCGTATCTGCTCCACCGACACCTGTGTTTTTTGACTTAGATATTGGCGGTGTGTTCTCGAATGGTCTCTATACGGTTGTATTTGCATTTTTATTGGTGACAATCTTTGATACTACAGGTACGATGATTGGAGTTGCAGAGCAAGCTGGTTTAATGAAAGATGGAACGTTTCCTAGAGCGAAGCCAGCATTGATGGCGGATGCACTTGCTACGATTGTCGGTTCAACATTTGGAACGAGTCCATCAAGTGCATACATTGAATCATCATCTGGTGTAGCGGTTGGAGGACGTTCAGGATTAACGTCGCTAGTTGTTGGAGTTTTGTTCATCATCGCATTGTTTTTCTCACCATTTGTTTCAGCGATTTCATCACTACCTGCGATTACAGCTCCAGTATTGATTATCGTTGGTTGTTACATGATGGAAGGCTTGGCGAAGGTTGATTGGAAAGTGTTCGATGAGGCGTTTCCTGCGTTCGCGATTATCTTAACGATGCCATTAACTTCAAGTATCGCAACAGGTATTGCGATCGGATTCATTACGTATCCATTAATGAAAGTTGTAAGTGGTAAAGCGAAGCAAGTTCATCCAATTTTATATGTGTTTGGAGTGATCTTTATTATTCAGATGGTGTTCTTCCCAGCACATTAATAAGAATTGTGAAACTTCCATTTGAGGAGAAGAAAGAAAGCTCCCATTAATGGAAGTTTTCTTTCATTGAACTTCTTTAATAGAATAGGATATAACTCTATTCGTGTTTGGATTATAGATTACATTTGCGCGGATCTGTAATTCTTTTTGTTCAGACTTCAGTTCAAACAAGAACGTTTCTCTGATTCGTGAAGGAGCTACTTCCTTTTTTTCAACAAAGCCATAATCAATTACATCATATCCTGGGTAAGCAGATTGTGTGATCCCTAATAAATATTCGCCCCATTTTTCTTGTGAAAGGATAGGCGATGGGATAATTTCGACATTAATAATACCTACGCTCGGATTTACGCCTAGTGCTTCAAAGGCCTTTTTGTGAAGGTTGATTTTGTTTGCTGGATAGGATTCGACTTGATCGACAACAGTCACAATAATTTCTCTAGGTAATTGTGGGGAAAGGGTTTTGACCTTGAGAGACTGTCCACACTGATAAGATGTATTTGTTCCAACAGCAGCCGTCATATAGAGAAAATCTGACCATGCAATTCCACATTTCGTGACGGGCCCACCTTCTGTCCATGTTGCTTGCCCTTGTATGACTTGTTGACGTTGCATGTAATCGTTATAATAATTATAATAATTTGGATTGTGAATATAAGGATAAGCTACGTAATGATAATATCCATTGTGATGGATATAAGGATAGTAGGGATACATATGAACCTCCTTAATATGTGAGTATTGCCCATATTGATTCAACTATCTAATAGTAGAAGCTGAACGTTCAACCTAATGGGAGTTTCACTTTTATAACATATGCTGTAACTGGGTTTGCTTGTGACAGTCCAATGTTTTTTTAGCATGGATCTTAGTTATAAGCGTATTGTAATGAGCGTTAGTCATTTTTTAATTGGGCAATTTTTACTAATGGAAGCTTTACTTATTAACGTGTCAACTGACGCTAAGACCCCCACTTCAAAACATAAAAAAGTCAACGAAGTTTAAATGGGAGAAGGCTTTTGTCATACCTTTGTGATAGTAACCGTCAGTAATTATCTGATTGATTTAACTAACCATCAGTCGAGGATGAAGAAAAACCCCCATTGATGGAAGTTTCACTTTATAATGGAGTACGAGATGATATAGGAGTGATGGATTGAATGAAGAAAATGTTGTTGTTGCTATTAATTACAATGCTGGCACTCGTGGGATGTCAGAAAAAAGAGCCGCTAACGTTTAAGGATAAGTTATGTGTGCTCGTATCGCATGCTGATGAGAGTTGTCAGATTGCGTATCACTTTGATGCAGAGGTGCCGCTCGTTTTTTATGAGAATGACCAGAAGGATTTGATGGTGGCAATATTAAATGATGCGGGGAATAAAGCGCTTGAAATTACAGGTGCACCTCAGTTGTTTAAGCAAATAGAGGATGGAGAATTGTTCACATGGCATGGAAGTGAAGTTACTGATCAGAGTGTGGCACTTATATATGGGTTAGCGGATGATTCTGTTCAATCGGTTGTTGTTGAAAGTGAAGGGAATATCCAAGCGAACCGAATTCGAATCGATGGTGACTTATCATTATGGTATGTAGCGAACAAAGATGGACAATTAACGATGCCGATTAAAGTAAAAGCCTATGGTGAAGGTGGAAATATCATTGGAGAAAGTTAAGCAGCACGAGTAAGGTGTGTTGCTTTTTTAATTAAATCAATTAAAAGGTGTGCAAAGTGTGTAGCCTTTAATAGTCTGATTGATCTGTTAATTACAAAATGTGGCTAATGATAGATTTAGTATTTTTGAGTGAAAGTATGGTATAGTGTCGTTAGCTGAATGTAAGGTGAAAACATTACATCTATTAATAACAATAGTAAAGAAAATAGAGGTCTAATAGTTGTCATGATTGTTACATAGCTATATAGCTGTCGTTGTGTCATGTGCTAACGGAACATCATGATGTGACATGTAGTTTGGGAGGAATTTGATTGGAAATTTTAAGAAGTATTATCGAAACATATGCGCTCTTTTTTGATTGGCAAGCATGGGTTGAAGTATTATCTGATCCAGTTTCATGGGGATTTATCGGAACGCTGGTCATTTTGGAAGGGTTATTATCAGCAGATAATGCGTTAGTTCTAGCGGTTATGGTGAAACACTTGCCAGAAAAACAGCGAAAAAGGGCACTTACTTACGGATTGATGGGAGCATATTTCTTTCGATTCTTATTCATCGGACTTGGGACATATTTGATAAAGTTCTGGTGGTTGAAAATATTCGGAGCGGCATATCTTGCATGGCTCGTATACGCCCATTTCTCTAAAAAAGGTGGGGGCGATGAAGCTAAGGGAATGAAGAAAGATGGCTGGCTCGTCCGTACATTCGGTATGTTTTGGGGAACTGTCATAGCAGTAGAATTAATGGATATCGCATTCTCAGCAGATAGTATTTTGGCTGCACTCGCTATATCTGAAGAAGTGTGGATTCTTTTAGTTGGTGGAATGCTTGGAATTATTATGATGCGAACAGTTGCTGGAGTCTTTATCGTTTTAATTGAGAAGGTTCCAGAACTTGAGAATACAGCGTTTATCTTAATTGCAATTATAGCATTGAAAATGTTCGCAAGTGTGTTTGGCTTCCATGTTGAACATTCAACATTTTTCGGTGTGTTAATTTTAACGTTTGCAGCTACATTTGTACTGCACTATCGAAATAAAAGGAAGCAAGCAAAGAAAGAAGTTGCTGCAACAAAAGAATAATAAGATAACATCCCTTCTAAGAGTTTTATTGCCTTAGAGGGTTTTTTTTTGTTGATGAGGTGTTGTCAGTCATAATTAGATTGGTTCAACTGGAAGAAAAAAATTCTGTACTTTACATCAATAAGTTTAATTTTATGAGAAAAAATGAGAAAGAAATGTAAAATCTTGACCGTTTAGAAGGATTTTCTAAGAGGAAGTGGAAAGTAGAAAAATAGAGAAAGAGTGAGCGAGTCTATTTGGGATATAACATAGAAAGGAATGGTGATGTTGAGAACAATTCGAACGAGAAGGGATATTGAGAAATTTTTAAATGAATTTGACCGAATAGCTCAATACGATGTCGACAATCAAAAATGGTATTTTGTTTTTGTTGATTATAATCGAAGTGGATTCTGGACATTAATGAAAAAGGATGAACAGTGGTCCTTACATGGAAAAGGAGATACGTATTCTGATATTCAAGAAAGATTAATAGATAGAGAAGAGGTATATCGTCACCTTTGGAAATGTCGAAAAGCAGTAAATGAAGAATTAAAACGAAAAGTTCTCGTCTAAATTATGACGCTGGAATGCTTAACCTTACTAAACGTAGTTGTACAGGTGGGATAGTCGTGTATATATTAGCACTAATAATACTTCTTTCAACGTGGTGGATCGTAGCAACGATAGAAAAACATGCTAATCGTATTGTTGAGAGGCAAAATTGGCAAATTAACCTATTGGCAGAGATCAAATCTAAAATGGAAGATTAAACGAAAAAATGAGAATAATCATATTGGATGGGCTTGAGGGATAAAGATCTTCGGGCTCGTTCTTTTATTTGGACAAAAATGTGAATATGGATGCAGTTATAGATTCTTCTAACATGAGAACGAAATATTGAAAAAGATGTTAGATGTTACTTTATATCCATAAAGTAACTAAAAAACATAAAATTAACTAGTTTACTCTATTAACTAGAATTTCCACATATTATAATAGTAATAGAAATAAAACTATTATGATCGTGTTAAGTCATTCTTGAACTATAAAAGATATCCTTAAAAAGCCTTCTATGTTGATACATTTCCTTCAGTTACAAATCTGTGTTTTCTTGAAGTATTGAAGCATATATTGTACAACGATTGCTTGTGTTTTTATTGAAGAGAGTGGCTTTTTTTATGTTCATGTTTATGCCATTTACACTCCTAATCATGAGTGTTGGTTGGGTTGGTTCAAATAACCATCAGTGTAGGGGGAAGAATATTCTATACTGATAGAAGGTTCACTTTATATAAAAAGGGTGATGCGCAAGTGTTGAAAGATCTGTTTGAAAGACTTACTCAGATTGGGCAGGAATCTAACGACAAGCAGATAGATGTGCTTAATTCGATTGATGCGCTGAAAGCGATGTTTAACTATTATCCTCATTTTATTCACATATTAGATACAGAACGAAATTTTTTATACTGTAATGACAAAGTGGAACGGTTGTTAGGATACTCAAATGATGAATTTTTGGAATATGCAAATAAGTTCGAATTTTTCCTCTCAGAGAATAGTCAGCCTAGCGTGTTAAGTCAACTTAATAGAGCTTTGAATGGAGAAGTCGTTCAATTCGAATCTGAAGCCTTACACAAGAGTGGTGAGCTTGTTTCGGTATACATGACACATTGTCCAATTATCGTTGATGGAGATGTCATTGGCTTATATGGTGTGACAAAGGATATAACAGAAATAACAACGGATGATAAGAAGCAACTAAAAGAAATCGAAGCACATTTTCAATCGATGTATCATAATTTGGATATCGCATTCTGGTCAATTGATATGATTCATAATCGAGTGATACATTGCTCTAACGCGATCGAGAAACTGGTTGGATATACGGTTGTGGAGTTTGAAGAGAATATCGGATTGTGGGAAGAGATTATCTTTCCTGAAGACCACATTAAGATTGAAGAACGCAGAAAGCGATTAGTAAAAGGTGAACAGACAAGTATTCAATATCGTATCTATCATTCAAATGGGGAAGTTCGTTGGATTGAAGAGCAAACGATCCCTGTACAGAACGAATTAGGTGATGTTATTAGAATTGATGGTGTAATTGAAGATATTACTTCTAAGAAACAACTAGAAGAGAAATTAGAGCAAATAACGATGTATGATTATTTGACAGGTTTACCGAACCGTTGGACATTTGAACAGAAACTTGAACAAGCAATTGCTCAAGCGAAAGAGCGTAATGAGAAGCTAGCTGTATTCTTTTTAGATCTTGATAAATTCAAACATATTAATGATAATTTAGGCTATAAAATTGGTGATAAAATGTTAAACGCAGTTGCACAGCGGTTACGTGTTCTATCAAATAGAGATGTGTTCGTAGCAAGAACACGAGGCGATGAATTCGCATTATTTCATTCAGGAGCTCAGAGTGACGATGACATCTATCATTTATCGAATTCGATTGTTGAAACGCTAAGAAGAGAAATTCTAATTGAAGATTTCAAGTTATATATAACAACTAGCATGGGGGTCAGTATCTTCCCGAATGATGGGACGGATGTGTACTCTTTGCTAAACAATGCTGATATTGCTTTGACACGTGCAAAGGAAGCTGGAGGAGATAAGTGGAAGATGTACGCTTCATCTATGAGCATCGAAGCATATAAAATGTTCGTCCTTGGACACGATTTACGTAGAGCGTTAGAAGCAGAGGAATTCTACTTAGAATATCAGCCTATCGTAACAGCCAGTGATGGACTATTAATCGGAATGGAAGCTTTGATCCGTTGGAGCAACCGAGATTGGGGTAACGTCTCTCCTGGCGTATTTATTCCTTTAGCAGAAAGCAATGGGATGATTTGGAGTATCGAGAATTGGGTATTGAAAACGGTGTGTAACCAATTAAATGAATGGAAGAAAGCAGGGGTAGAGCTTCTTCCTATTTCAGTGAATCTTTCTCCTAATCGATTATTACGTGCTAATTTCATCGAAAATACACTGGAAACGGTTAGAAATGCAGGCATCGAACCAAAATGGATTAAGTTCGAGTTAACAGAGCGCTCGGTAATCGAAAATGAAGCCCTAGCTAAAAGTGTCATAAAGCAATTAAGTGAAGAAGGTTTCTTGTTTTCATTAGATGACGTTGGAACAGGTTATTCATCAATGGCATTGGTAAGTGTACTGAATCTGGATTGTTTGAAAATCGACCGATCCTTTATTAATCAAATGATGAAAGAAAATCGCTCGAAAAGCATCGTCAAAGCACTCGTCTACTTAGGTAAGGAATTAAATATTCCCATTATCGCAGAAGGTGTTGAGACGATTGAACAGTTAGAATTTCTAAGACAAATTGAATGCTCGAATATTCAAGGGTTTATCTTCTCAAAGCCAGTTAAGTCGGAACGTTTAATGGATTATATGCAACTAGGTCGCCTAGAACCAGCAGAGCAAAGTGAACGTAAGCAACAAGTGATGAAACGCAGGAAGTATTTTAGGGTGGAATTTCCGAGTTTACTTCAGGGAGAGATGACAATATCCTCTTTCAAAGGAAAAGCCGTTCAATTAGGAAGCTCTAAAATATTAATAGCTGATATAGGACTTGGTGGTTTGCACTTCTACTCCAATGTCGATATGCCTGTTCACCCTGAGATTGTGCTTACGTTTACAACAGAACAGTTGTCTGTTCGTGGTACGGTTGAATGGAAACGCGGGCATAAAGGGTATTACGAATATGGTGTTCAATTTAGGATAGATGAAATAGATCGGATTGAATTACAACAGAGGCTCGATCAGTTAACAAGCGAAATTGAACATAATGATCACAGCTGTCAATCTTCATATCAATCAAAAATGATCACAGCGTTTTTTAATACAAAACCGTAGTGAAAGAGAGCCTTAAATAGCAAGGAATAAGGTTCTTTTATATGAGAATTAGATTTTGATAAGCATGAATGAATTTATTTGGAGGAGAAGTAATAGATGAGTACTTATCATAATATTTTATTTGATTTAGATGGAACGATCAGTGATCCGAAAGAAGGAATTATTAACTCACTTCAACATGCGCTTCAGAAAATGGGCATTGAAGAGGTAACTGAAGCGAAATTACTATCTTTTATTGGTCCACCGCTACAAGTTAGTTTTAAAGAAATTTTTTCTTTTACAGATGCCCAGGTTGAACAAGCAATTGGTTACTACAGAGAATATTTTAAAGAGCGTGGGCTCTATGAAAATCTTTTATATGATGAGATGAAAGAGCTATTAAGTAGGTTGAAAAACGAAGGAAAGCGTTTGTTTGTTGCGACATCAAAACCGACTGTATTTGCCGTTGAAATTATAAACATGTTTGAGCTAGAAGGTTTGTTTGATGGGATTGTAGGCAGTGAGTTGGATGGAAGACGAATAAATAAAGCAGAAGTGATTGAACATGTATTGGTTTCCAATAAATTAGAAAAAGAGAATTGCATCATGATAGGGGATCGAAAGCATGATATTATTGGCTCTAATAAACAACAGATACATTCAATTGCTGTGACGTACGGATATGGAAACAAAGAAGAGCTAATCGAACATAATCCAACCTTCATCGTTAATAATGTGCTTGAACTTGAAGAGGTCATACTAGGAACTAAGATGAAGCTTTCTTACGAGGTTTAGTTAGTTAATTAGGTTAAACAATTGAGTGAGATCGAGTATATGAATAAATACTATACTAAATGATAAAGTTAATTTTTAAATAAAATGAAGCGAACTTCTTTTGCTTAGAAGCTCGCTTCAATTTTCTTGACAATGATTTTTCTATACATGCCATTAAACATTACGGGAGCATCTTCTGTTACGAATAATTGGTCTTTGTAGTTTTCGCATAGTTTTTCAAAGTTTACTCCGATGTCAGTGCCTAATAATTTAATGACCGGTCTAATTGCTTTTTTCATAGGAGAAAGCTCTTTGTCTTTTGGAGTAAATTTGTCGAAAACGATAATTTCTCCTGCTGGCTTCAAGACTCTTAACATTTCTTTGAGGCACTTATGTGGATCAGGAACAACCGATAAAATAAGACTGCCCACAATTAAATCAAAATGATTATCACTGAAGCTCATATGTTGGGCATCCATTTTGGCAAATTGTATGGAAGAGCCTTTAAATTTATTTCTAGCCTTATTAAGCATATCATCAGAATAGTCGATTGCTGTAATATGTAATTCATTATGATTGACTAATTCCAAATCTGCTCCAGTTCCAACTCCAACGAAAAGTATATTTTGATTTTTAGTAAACTTTGTATCTTGAAATATTTCTTTTCTTGCTCTAAGAAATTGCCCACTGTTAAATAACTTATCATATATAGGAGCCGCAAATTTATAAATTGTCCGATTCCACCGATTGTTCATTCCGTCACCCCATTCTATTTGTCCGATATGATTTAACCTAGTTATTCGGAACATCGAGAAATTCTCAATATAGTGCCTTAAAGAACTTATCTTTTCTCATATCATTGTTTCAATAATTGTAGGGACGAAAGTTATGGTATTTATATTTTATTTATTTAATTTGTAATGATTGTAAGACTGATCATCGATTTCAATTTTACTGACAAAATTGAACCCACACTTCTCGATCACTTTATTTGATCCATGGTTTTCAGTAAGTGCGATTGCATTAAGTACGCCAACATTTGTTTCTTCAAATAAGTAGTTTACTAGTCCTTTTGCCGCTTTTGTGGCATAACCTTTGTTTTGGTAGTGCTTTGATACAGCATACATAATTTCTCGGTTTGGAGCAGGCAATTCATCTTTAATTCCTGTACAGCACCAACCGATAAATTCATTCGTATCTTTCAAAAGGATTCCTAGTTTTAAAAATTGGTCTTGCACATTAGGTGTACCTGTTACAGCTTTTGAAAATTCTTTATTTGCTGGAATTTCATAATTGGATACCCAATCTAACCGATTTTCTCTTGTTGACTTCCAATCAGGCAAAAACTTTGAAACTTCAGGTTGATTAGAGATGGAGTAAATATGATCTACGTCCTCAACAGCAAATTCTCTTAAGTAAATATCACCACAATCTATCGTAAATAGGTTGTTTAGTTGATTTTGAAGTACGATGTCTTTATTTGACACTACAAACCCTCTAATAGTCTGCATATGCTTTACCCTTTATGAGCAAGTCCGTTTTAATGGATATTATCATTTTATGGAAAAAAAGGGTTTTCTTCAAGGGTAATTTTCTGAAACTTCAAATAGCAATCTATTATTATGAGGAGTTCCTTACGTTTCAAAGTTGATCTGATTTGATCAACGATCCATCAGTGGGGATGAAGGGAAATCCACTGATGGAAGTTTTTCTTTGCTTGTTTATGTGTGTAATGTTGTATCGGTCGGTTTACTTTTATAATTGGTTATTAATAAAACGAGAAAGGCGATCATTCCGATTGAATCAGTAATGATTTCAGGTGTAATTAATAATAAAGCACCTATAATAACAAGGATACGAATTGGGAACTTTACAGGATTACGGAAATAGCCTTCAGCACCAACTGAGAGCATAAAAACACCAAGAATGGACGTTATGAGAATCATAATTACTTTTCCTACTGTAGCATCAAGCATGAGCATTTCAGGTGAGAAAACGAACATGAACGGCACTATAAAGCCTGCAATCGCCAGTTTCATTGCTTGGAAACCTGTTTTATTCGGATCTCCTCCACTTATACCAGCGCCTGCAAATGCAGCAAGTGCTACTGGAGGTGTGATATTGGCGAAAATTCCGAAATAGAAGACGAACATATGGGCAATGAATATCGCTTGCTCACTTGATCCTGCTAACTCTCTAAAGAGTGGGGTGCTTAATAAAATTGGTGCTGCCATCGTACTCGTAATAATATACGTTGGGATACTTGGAAGTCCCATACCAAGAATAATCGATGCGATCATTGTGAAGAACAGAGTAATAAGAAGCTGAAGTAACGGTGATTGAACGGATTCACCAATTGCAACAATCGAGTTTGCAAGCTCTAATGCGACCCCAGTCAATGTTGCAATACCAACTACAATTCCTACACATGCACAAGCAAGTGCTACACCAAGAGAAGTTCTTACACCAGATTCTAGGGCATCTTTGACATCATGTAGTTCTAATAATTGTTCATCTAAGTTCAAGCGTTGACGGATTAAGTTAATACAGAGTGGAAAAACGACGATGAGAATTAATATCCATAGGTCATCGCGGACACGAGGTATCGCTCCATCTGCAAATAATGCAAGGGCTTGTTCTTGGAATAAAACGAAAATCATAATTGGTGTTACAGCAAATAATGTTCGTTTTGATGCTGAAATGAAGATAGTTGATACGATTGACCAAAATGCTGCAAATAATGGAGTTTTTCCAGAAAATAAAAGGATTAATAAGATAAACATCGGAATAAGCAGATGCCCACGTTCTGCAAGCACTTCTTTCGTTGAAGGTAATTCTGAACGAGCAATTCCTTCTAACTTTCGTTTTGATGCACGAAAATGTACTTGTAATAAAACACCGAGATAGAAGAGGAAAGCTGGGATTATCGCTGCTAAGATAATTTTCGTATAAGCAATTGATAAGTTTTCAGCCATTATGAAAGCTGCTGCTCCCATAATTGGTGGTAAAATTTGTCCACCGACACTTGCTGCTGATTCAACAGCACCTGCAAAATTCGGTTTATATCCAATTTTTTTCATAAGAGGAATTGTGAACGTTCCAGTCGTTACGACGTTTGCGACTGCTGCTCCATTAATGGAGCCAAGCATGCCACTTGCAATGACTGCTACTTTTGCAGGTCCACCTTTCGTATGTCCTGCAATTGCTAATGCTAGATCATTGAAAAGCTGTCCCATTCCAGACTTACTTAAGAAAGCCCCAAATAAGATAAAGAGAATAATATAACTAGCAGAAACACCGATAGCAGTACCAAGTATCCCCTCAGTAATAAAGACGAGGTGACTTATGATTGATTTTGCAGTTGCGAAAATGACTTTTTCATTTAATTGTGGATAAATAGAGAGTTTCGTATAAAAACCATAGATTAAGAAAATAATAGCTAAGATTGGAAGTCCCCATCCTGTTACACGCCGTGTTGCTTCTATTACGAGTATGATTGCGAGTGTGCCAATATAAAAATCTAATTCATTAATACGAC
>NZ_MJEH01000040.1 GCF_001742425.1 Bacillus solimangrovi | reverse complement strand
GTATGACCGAGACGATCCATGATTTGTTCGAGTGAGACACGAGCTTCCGCAAGAAGGGATGTATGAGTGTGTCTTAAACTGTGCGGAGTTAAATCTTCATTTAGACCTGCTATTCTAAGCAGTCTTTTCATTCGGTCTCGTACATTTTTAATCACGATGGGATAACCGAATTGTCGCTCCATCTTAGAAAAGATAAAGTCCTTGTTGAAGAAATTGTTGCCTAGTTTCTCAATAACTTTGTTTTGAACCATTTTGTGTTTTTTCAAAGCTTCGATGACATCTTCATCCACAACAATTTTCCTCCGCGATTTTCGAGTTTTCAGTGGAAGTAATTGATACTCAACGGCATTATTATTTGGATTATAATACGTCTTGGTAATACTAATTGTATAGTTTTTGAAGTCTATATCCTTCCACTTAAGAGCAACTAACTCGCCTACTCTGATTCTAGTATAGGCTAGTACCAAAAACATCAAATAATCATGTTCAAGTCCTTTATTTTTGGCTGTTTCTAAAAGCAACGCAAGTTCCTCTTTTTCTAGATACTTGGGAACTTCCTCTTCTTCCAACTGTTCAATTGTTTTCTTATCCTTTTTCACATAAGCAAATTCAGTAGGCTCCTTTTTTATAAGCTCTAATTCCAAAGCTTTACGGAAAATCATTCTTCCCGTCCGATGTATGCCATCTCTGGTGCTATCAGATAAGCCTTCATCTTTTAAATCATTGAGAGCATCTTGATACATTTTTCTTGTAATGTCTTTCAATTTTAATTGAGCAAAATAGGGTAACAATCTTCCTATTTCATGGAGACGTACTCGGATTGTTCTAGGCTTTACATCATTTGATTCACTGTAGAGGGGAAGCCACTCAATTGCAAAGTCGCTGAAGGTTTTATCTGTTTCTTCTAAAAATGTTCCTTGGTTTATTTGATGAATTAGAGTTGTCGCAGCCTCTTCAGCTTCCTGTTTTGTATTAAAGCCGCTTTTTACCTTTTGCTTTCTCTTTCCAGTGATTGGATCAACTCCAATATCAATAGTGAAAGCCCATTTTGACCTACAAGTACATTTTTTCTTTTTGCACTTACAGCCTCTTTTGTAAAAATGTCCTTTCATTGGCATCATCGCTTTCCAAAATTATTTAGTTGCTAAAAGTCCATTATTACCAAATATAAGTTTAAAAATTCATAACATTAGTTTAAGAAACAACGTGAGAAGATCTTATATAAAAAGGGGAACATGTAGATGATCCTTTTGAATTGAGAGTTAAGGGAGTCGCTAATCTATTACGTGAAGATATTTTATTTATTGGAGGTAGGTGTTCCACAATTGGGCCATATTGTTGTAAAGCAATGAAAGAATCATACCTATTAGTAAATAATTACTCAATGGGAATGATTCTTTCATTTGTTATTCACGCAAAATAAAATTAAAATTCACATACCGTTTATTTTATGAAAAATGAAACGTCCTAAAAACGACCGATTAAAGAACTGTAATCTTATTCTAAACATATTTAATGATGTTTATATTCTTTAACTTTTTTGATTATGTCTTCGACATATTCATCTTCTTCTTGTATTGTTCTTTTTTCATCTGCATCTATTACTATTTTAATACACTTATTTATATGAATACCAGATGCTACAGTTATTGCTGAACCAATTATTAAGAGGATATTGAATACCATACAGCATGCATTTCATAATTTACAATAAATTGAATTAAATGGTCCATATTTAATTTATTTAACATCAACATACATTAATACCTAAAATATCCAAAAAATATGTTGACTTTTTTATTTGAACATATTACTATTTTCTTTGTAACAAAATTACATTTATTATAAAAGGTGGTCAACAATGAAGAAATTATTATCTATCAGTCTTGTACTAAGTTTATTATTTTCTCCCATTTTAAATGTACAAGAAGCACAAGCAGCAGAAACATGTTCAGGATCGGGATATTATGTAGAGCTTACAAGATCATATAGTTATCCATTCGATTTTGATAAAGAAATAAAATATTATGAGGGCGGATATTACGGAGTTTTAGAAGTTGTTGATAAAAGAGTTAGCACATATTTTGTCCAACTTACTTTTGGAGGATGCGTAAATCAATAAATGCATCTATGTACACACATTTTTAGATTTTTTTATGAAATGTGTGTACTTTAAATATACCCCTACTTTTGCAAATTCAGTGCCAAAACTATAATTAAGATCACAGGGACGTCCATTAAAAATTGCTGCAACAATCATCTCAGAAATTGGAGAGATAGAAAGATTTAAGCACCCAAGGTTTTTCCAGTTAGTTGTTCAACTTTCGTAGGAGAAAATCTTTCACCGTATAAATGACATCGAATATCCATTTCCTTTATCATCATTAAACCTACTTTTCATTTGTTTTAATCTCAATTGTGTATTAGTATTTCTACAAACTATAACTAAATCCTTCCTCAACAATCTGGCGCGATGATAAAAAAGTTATTGTAAGAACTCAATGCTTTTGAAATAATTGGTGTTAAGTAAAAGTGGGAGTCTAGTTGCTTAATTTGATTCTATGGGATTCAATGCTTAAAGTACATCAAACTAATTATATTTATCATTCGCAAAATATAGCCGTAGCTAATAATAGCAAAAATGATATGGTAGTATAGACTTTGTCTATTCTGTCATATTTTTTTATGAATAAACAAGGAGAAAAACAACTTTTTTTAAAAGTAAGAGAATTTTCATTATTAACAAATGCCAAAGGCATTGAACTTTCTGTTGAACATGAAAATAAAAGTGTTTGGAATTTTTGGGAGAAACACGTATTTGAAATGGATGTAGATTTCCGTCATTATTTTTGTAATCTGAAATAAATTAATACTTTGTAGAGGTTATTCTAAAGAAACTAATTAGAAAGTAAGATGAATAAGAGCATGCCTATATTTGGCATGCTCTGGTCCTATGTATAACTAAGGCTGTATACAAGGTCCATTCTTACTAGCACAAAGTGGTGGATTATGGTCAGCACTTGCAACAGATAAACCAGATCCAATTAAAGTTAAAGTTAATGCTGCACAAACTAAAACTTTTTTAATTTTCATATCCTCTAACACCTCCTGTTAAAATTACCTAAAATATACATTCTTCATAAATATTGAAAAACCTTCTAGAATATTGTAAATTTTCAGAGAAATTATTTTTTTTATAGAACTCATTGATTAATGAGTCGAATAGAATAAGGCTACATGACAATATTATTCAACAATATGGCGCATATCTGAAATATAGATATGTGCCATTATTCATTTTAGGACCATATTTTGGAATAATGATGTTGTAGAGATTTAGAAATTAATGGATAATATACTTTTAAGAAAGGGTTTTCTAATAAAGGTAGCCCAGATTAGTAATTAATACTGTAGGTAAAACCCACAGCGGAAAAACTACATTTGCAAAAGCTTTATAGAAAAAGTTAAACAACTCTTTTGTTATGGACCAAGATAACCACGCTGAATTTATAAATACATATTACAAGAAGTTACAGCCAAAACAAGGACCTAACATTCTTAAGCATTCTATCTCGAATTTAATTGTTAATTATGCTAAAGAATACACGGATTTTCATATTATTGTGAGCAGTGCAAACCGAACTAGAAAAGGGAGAAAGTATTTGTTGGAAGAAGTATACAAGAGAGGAGAGTTTGTTCGTATTTTGGTTCATTTTGATACCTGATGAAATTCTCTATGACCGTGTAACTTCGCCAGTTCACATGAACGAAACCCAAGATAAAGCATAAACGCGAATGTGAGTTTATCTAGTTGTGGCGTGTTGGAATATTGTGCGATGGCGGTAAAGAACTTTTTTATTTCTATATCCGTTGGCATATAACGAGATTGATAGTCATCCCCCTCGATATTCCTTATGCCTCTTGTAATATCGTTTTTAATAAACCTCATATGATAGAGATACTTAATTCACTTTTATCACTTCCTAGTTCATCAAGAAACCTATCGGCTTCTTCACTCGTAGGAAATGAATTTTGCATCATATAATATATGCTAGTTTTAGAATCTAATCTCTTATCGTAAATCACTGCATACCTAGTATTCTTTTCATTTAATGGGAAACATTAATTGGAGCCTTAAGGACGTAAAGTTTAAAGCAATTATCTATCGCTTTTTGGTACTGCTCGTCAAATAAATTTAAATAAACTGCTGTGGAACCAACAGATTTGTGTCCCAAGAGTTCCTTGACAATATAAATATCCATCAGTCTGCCTTTCTTTCCGCATCTGTGGGGGGTTTCTTTTGACCTAACAGGATGTAATTTTTATGAAGGAATCAAACACACACAACTTGGGAATCACTACCTGATACTTTGACAGCACAACAGATTTCCGAATTTCTTGGAATATCTAGAAAAACAGTTTATGAGTTATTAAAAGTGCATATTGAGCAAGGCGGAATTCCTAACTATGAAATTGGTAATTCAAAAAGAGTGGATAAAGTTGATTTTATGCAGTGGATTAAGCAATTGAAAGAGAAGAAACAAGCATAGTAGCTGATGGAAACAAGAATAAAGATTTCAATTTTGAGATAAGAAACCGATTGATTTGGTGTCTTATCTTAACATAAAAATGCATAATTCCAAGGTGAAAAGCTTCTTCGAGAAAATCCTTTTCAAATTTTAATCTTTATTGCTCTAAAAGCAAATTGCTAACATTTTGCTAACAGAATCCAGTAAAAAACAGTAAAATCCAGTTAAAGATGTTACAGTGAAATTTTAACACCCCTTGATATATTAGACTCTACGCACACCTAGTTAAAGATATAACACACTCTCACCATAGGGGCGGTATGATGTAATATAGGTATAAGCACCTTGTAAAGTGTCCGAAAAAGTGACCGATATTAGTCGGTGAGGTTTTTAGAGAGGTTTTCCATTAAGTTGCTGAGCTTGTGGGAAGCCTCTTTTTTGAGGTTCTTTGTCATGTGTGCGTATATATCCATCCATTGTTGTATTAATATCAGAATGTCCTAAGCGTTCTTGTATCTCTTTAAAGTGTACATTAGCTTCAATCAGTAATGAAGTGTGTGTATGTATAAATGAGAAACATAACTTGTGCTAAATTGATTTTAAAAGTTTGTCTATAATATCTTGAAATGCTTTTGTTGTTATTTTTTGAAATGGGGTTTGTCCAAATTTATTTACTGCATGCTACTACAAAGGTAAATGCAAAAATAGAATCCATATTTGGTGAAAATTGGTGTAATGATATTGATACAAGTATGAGGATATTTTAGAAAGATAAAAAGTTTGACATTACTCATAATGATGATTTAGAAGGCTACAAAAGCGATTTAAGGAAATGTGCTTATAAAATTAATTAACAGAGTAACAAATATTACATAAGGATTTGTAATAGAATTGAATGAAGCTTTTATTCAAAAACACAAAAAACTGGGGTTGTGAACTGCCCCCCCTCTAGCGTTTTTATGTGTAATATGGACTTTGTTTCCATGTGTATTTTGTGCCAATTTTTATATTGCGTTTCTCAAAGTTAACATTTCTCTTTCAAGGGATTGAATTATTAATTTTACAGTGCCTACGTTAGTAGCGAGGGGGACAGAATAGACATCACATAATCGAAGTAGTGCTGACACATCAGGTTCATGTGGCTGTGCAGTTAATGGATCTCTAAAAAAAAGAACAAAGTCCATTTCGTTTTTTGCTACCATCGCTCCAATTTCTTGATCCCCTCCGAGTGGGCCGGACTGGACTCTATGGACAGATAGATCAGTAGCCTTCATGATTTTCAGACCTGTTGTTCCAGTAGCGAATAGTTGATGGTCTTTAAAAATATGGGTATACTCTGTTACAAAACTAATTAATTCTTCTTTCTTTTTATCATGAGCAATTAATGCAATGTTCATAATGACACTCCCTAATATAGTGAATTTTCCGAAGGATAAATAATCTCTTTTGCTTTAAAAAGAACGCTATCTAATATTCCGATTCTATTGGACTCACGATGCGATGAAGTCTAATTTTAAGCTAATCATTAGTTTGTCTAATTAACTATGAAATGATTTTTTGATGTGTAAGCTTTTTAGTTAAACGAGCATTATGAAGTTATGAATCATTCAACTTATTTTTAGGGATATCACAAACAATTTGACGTAAAGCTTATGTTGAAATCATAACTAAAATGACCTTTTTAGGAAAAGAACCTATTAGCCAATGGTTTTAAGCTTAACGTGTAAGTATTTAATTTGTTAGTGATACCCCGTATATAGTTCAGTTAAACAAAAAAATAATAATAGTCTAATTACAGAAAACTTACTATAAGTTTTCTACTCAACAAGTTTTGCATAGTTTATGAGCTATTTTAATGCCTCAACTAAACTCTTTCCAAATTCTTTCGCACCATCTGGTCCATCACCTGTAATAATATCATCATGTGCTACGACATGTTGTTCAACATAATCTACGTTGTGAACTTCTAATTCATTCTTTTGTACGTCAATTGGGTAGCATGTTGCTTTCCGATCTGTAAGTAAACCGGTTTTAGCTACCGTTACTGCTCCAGCGCAAATTCCTGTTACAAGAATATTTTTTTCATGAGCTTGGTTTAAGTAGCTTAACAATTCTTTATTTCCCCACAAATGATCATTTGTACCAGAACCCCCGATTACCGCAAGAGCATCATAATCAGTGGCTGTAACTTCAGAGAAGATCACTTCAGAGTTAATCTTACCTTGGTAGTCACCAATAATTTCCCCTTTTTTTGTACTTGCAATAGTTATTTCAACTCCTGCAGTCTCTAGTACTTCTTTAGGTTGAAATAATTCATCTTCATTAAAGCGTTCTGGTGGTATAATTAGTAAAGCTTTTTTATTCATAAATATTTTCCTCCCATAAAAGGTAAAAATTTGATATAAAACCATTTTTTATTATGAAGGTGGTTTTCGATATTGTAAAGAATGCACTTTTTAGTGCGGAGGTTACCTAACGGTTACTAAAGAAAAGGAGTTAACTCTTATGTCAGATACTTTAAGAAAAGAAATTAAAGAGAGATTATTAAATCATGATTATCATTGTGAAAAAGAACTTACTTTATCCATTGTTAGTGGAAAGTGGAAAGTTGTTATCTTGTGGCATTTAGGTGTAGAAGGAGCACATCGCTTCAGTGAACTCCAAAGACTTTTCCCTAAAATATCCCATAAGGTTTTAACAAACCAATTACGTG
This sequence comes from Bacillus solimangrovi, assembly GCF_001742425.1. Taxonomy (GTDB): domain Bacteria; phylum Bacillota; class Bacilli; order Bacillales; family Bacillaceae_N; genus Bacillus_AV; species Bacillus_AV solimangrovi. Next base: position 11,599 of record NZ_MJEH01000040.1, on the reverse strand, counting down.
AACTAATAGAAGATGGCATTGTTCAACGAGAAGTGTTTCCAGAAACTCCTCCGAAAGTCGAATATTCAATGACTGAATCTGGAATGACTTTATTACCAATTGTTGAGATGATGTATGAATGGGGGAAAAAACGAATAGAGCAAATTAAACATGAAAATAATTAATTTGAATAAATAATAACAAGGTTGTCTCTTCAAATAAAGTGGGACATTCATAGGTGTGAGTTTTTATCCCAAAGAGCAATTATTACATTTGTAATTTCAGTAATGATAATATTACAAAAATTGTTATCTCACGAATTACTAATAGAAGGATGTTAAACAAGGAGCCAGTACATATTTTATAAAGTTATATTACACAAACTGACGCTTTTCAACCACAAAACTGAAAAGCGTCTTTCTGTATGACTCATAGATAATTACACAATCGTAGCACTCTTATTAGTAAATTTATTGTGATATAAGAGCAGGTTTACCTTAATTAGTAAAGAACTGATAACTGTATAGTTTGAAAATACTTTTGTTAGTGAGAGTAAGAAGAATAATTTATATTTTTTGATATAGATGCAATGTTATTTGACCATGATCGAGCAGAGAGAATGGCAACAATTGATTTTTTAAAAGTATTTAATAACGAGTGTTAATCGTTTTGAATTTAGTGGTACAAGTCCAAAAGAGGAGTAAAGAAAAAAGATCTTGCAAAAATAATAATTACTGAATTTTTATAGTAATGTAGAGATAATAATTTCGCTTCTTATTGGGACAGTATATAGGAAAATTATGGTTATAGCATATTAGCGGAAAGCTGTGGTTATAAAAAGGATTTTGAGTGTCATTTACATAGTTTTCAACTATGAATATAAAGGAGCCTTATAATGATAAAGCTGTTATCTAAAGATTATCATGAGATTGCTAAGCTATTAAATCAGGGTATAAAATATCCAGAAGTGATTTCTATTATAGAAAACAATAATTCAGGAGCTATATTTGTTGATGATGTTAGTAAGCCGAAAACAGCATTGGTTTGGAATCAAGGAATGAGAGGTTTTTATTTCATTGGTGATCATGAAAATAAATTATTTTTGGAGAAAATCACTTCATTTATTGAAAATGATATAACGATGTTCTTAAAAGAGAAAGGTATTAATCATTTTGAAGTTTCAGGCACGACAAGTGAATGGGAAGAAACTACAGAGGATTTATTCTGTCATAAGAACTTACGAAATTGGAGTCAAGTTATATACTCTTTGAATAGAAAGAATCATATAAATTCATCATCTGTTGAAAATAAGTACAAGATATATTCATTAGGAGATGAGAAGGTAAACTATCAAGAATTCAGTAATTGGACGTATTACAATGATGTATTGACTGATTTTTGGGGTGATATCACTAAATTACTGAATAAAGGGAACTGTTATTATGCAGTTGATGGATTAGAAATAATAGGTATTTGTTATAGTGGTTTTGTAACCTCTAATACAAAAACAATAGGATTAGAAACAGATGAGAAATATCGTAATCAAGGTATTGGCTATCATTTAGCTATGAACTGTATATCGGATATATTAGACGAGGGGAAACTCTTATGGTGGGATTGCATGAAAGAGAATCTCCCATCAATAGCATTAGCTGAAAAATTAGGCTTTGTCAAAAAAGAAGAATATAAATGTTATCGTTTTAATATTAACTAAGTGAACTTCTATGAAAGAACAGAATGCTCACTATTTCTTCAAGGATACTCACTATAATGGATGTATGTAAAAGTACTTAAATAAAGAAAACAACGTCACTATTGAGCCGCCCAGCAATAAAATAATGCTTTATTATATCTCAACAGTTTTCTTAAAAAATACGTCTTGTTCGATGATGAACATGAGGTATTTTTTCTATTGTTGATGTTTGAAAATGCAGCATACGATGAAACCTTTAATAAGAATGTATTTTGGGTGTCGTGAGGAATGGTTATGCCTTGTTTGAAGAAATGTGTATAAATTCACAGAACAATCCCCTATAGAATAAGAACCTACTCTATAGGGGACAACATCTTTTATTTCTTTTCAAACTCGATGAAGTTAGCACCGTCAGCTTTTATGATTTCATACTCTACATTGTCTGGCATAGGATTTTCTTCGTTCATAAGATCAAATAGTTGATCTGGGATATCATCTCTAGATATTTGCATGCCGCCTTCTACTTTCGTCCATAAACGTTCTGAAATTTCTGCGGCTGTTGTTAATAAATCCCCTGTTTCAGCATCGAAAATTTCACCTGTGTTAATGTCAGTTTTGAGTGTTCCTAATTGGTTCGTATATTCCCCTGTTTCTGAGTCCTTAAAAAATTGGATTCCCGTTTTTTCATCTACACGAACTTCAACTTCCTTAAGCTCATTGTCATCACCTAAAGCAGCATAAAGCTTATATTCGGTGTCATCATTCCCATAAGTTTCCTCCAACTCATCAACTAATTCTTGAGGAAGATCTTTAAGGGATGTTCCAATTGCTCCGTCTTCTACTTGCTGATAAGGTGCTAGCTTTTCTTCAAGTGTTTGTTCTTGTTCAGTCGTTGTAGTACCTGCAGCAATTCCACTTACTAAAATGCCACCTGCAAGTGTTAATGGTAATAAATTCATGTTCATCTACTCCTTTGTATAATAGTTTGTGTTGCTTGTTCTTACAACATTTATTAAACAATCTGCATCTGTAGTTCAAGTGTAGGTTTTATGTAGTTTGTGTGAGTTTTGTATATCGTTGAATGATAGGTTTTAAGTAGAATTTTAGTCACTAGGAGGAGAGTTTAATAGAAGGAGATAGGATACTCATACTTATGGTTCAGGTCTATCGAATGATTATTGGAGGATAGCATACTTCTGTAAGGTTTACTTTGAGATGTTTGTTATAATAAGTTGAACTGATTAAGTGATGATAGGTGCTTATTATTACTGAGATATAGGTAATATTTCACAGTATTTTATGATGTGAAGAACTTAGAGTCTGTTACTAGATAATAAAGGATAAAATAAGTGTATATGAATATAGAAATTATGAGAGAAAGTAGGGAGAATCTCTTTGAAACCACCACATATTGAAGCAATGTACCATGATAAGGTTGCAACAATACTTGAAAATATAAATAAAGTGATTATTGGAAAGCAAGAAACAGCACTATTAAGTATAATGGCATTACTCGCGGGAGGTCATGTTCTGCTAGAGGATGTACCTGGGGTAGGTAAAACGATGCTTGTGCGTAGTATTGCTAAGTCATTCGGAACTGACTTTAAACGAATTCAATTTACTCCAGACTTATTACCTTCGGACATTACGGGTGCATCGATTTACAATGCGAAAGAGAATGATTTTGAATTTCGACCAGGTCCGTTAATGGCTCATATCGTTTTAGCGGATGAAATTAATCGTACTTCACCTAAGACGCAAGCCGCGTTACTCGAGGCAATGGAAGAGCAAAGTGTTACAGTCGATAGTGTAACAAGACAACTTCCAAGACCTTTCTTCGTGATGGCAACGCAAAATCCAATCGATTTTGAAGGAACATATCCACTACCAGAAGCACAACTTGATCGTTTCCTAATAAAAATTAACATGGGTTATCCAGAAGCTGAAGATGAATATGTCATGTTAAGTCGAATGGAAAAGAAAGACCCGATTCAAGAATTGACGGAAGTTCTAACCGTTGAAGAGTTAGTACAGTTACAAATGGTGGCGAAGCAGGTACATGTGAACGAAGAAGTAAAGCGTTATATTGTTAACTTAGTTCGAGCAACTCGTGAGCACACTGATGTTGAACTTGGAGTAAGTCCACGGGGATCGATTGCCTTAATGCAAGCGGCTCAAGCATATGCGCTTATTGTTCAAAGAGAGTATGTGTTACCAGATGATGTGCAATATTTAGCACCATTTGTGCTTAGTCATCGTATCTTACTTACACCAGAAGCTCAATTTACTAACGTAACGGCAGTAAAGTTAGTCAATGAGCTACTTCAGAAAGTTGAGGTTCCAATTGTAAGGAGACGTACTCTATAATGAAGGAATTTTTATCAAAATGGCAAACCGTGAAGGGTGCTGCTTTTATTGTTGGGATCGGCACTGCTACATATGCTTATGCTATGTTCCAAGGTGGATTTGTTAGCTGGTTTCTATTTTATACGATATTACCATTTCTTGTTTATATGATTGGACTATACTTCTATCCATTATCAGATATTAAAGCAGCACGGATAATTGAAGATAAACATTACATGGTCAACGATGAGATGACGGTCCAGATTGAGTTGAAGCGTAAATTTCCTTTCCCTCTATATTACATCTTAGTGAAAGAAGTTCTCCCGCATTCGTTAAGTCATAATACACAACCAAAGAAAATGAAGCTGTTATGGGTAACACGAACGTTGCGCTTTTCATATACGATTGATGAATTACCTAGAGGTGACCATCGTTTGCTTCATCTCCAAATTAGAACAGGGGAGATCCTTGGTCTTATTGAGAAGGAGAAGAGAGTGTTTACACAAAGTCGTGTGCTCGTCTACCCTCACATTCAAACAATTAAGATACCAGAATTATTAAAGGGTTTTGGAGAGAAACGGGCAAATTCATCGCTATATGCAAATGAAAAAAGCTCTTTAACGTCAAGTATTCGTAGCTATCAGGCGGGTGATCGTTTTTCGTGGATAGATTGGAAGGCATCAGCAAGGACAAATGAGTTATTAACGAGAGAGTTCGATAAGGAAGAAAACTTAAGTTATATGTTGTATCTAGATAGAACACCTTCAGAAGTTCATGATGATTTTGAAGAAAGTATTACGTACGCAGCCTCATTTGTACAAGCTACTTTACGTCAACTTATGGAGGTAGGTCTGACTTCAGTAGGGGAATCGAGAAAGGTTTTCTCAGTAGCTAGAGGTGAGCATCATTTTCAAAAAATATATTCACATTTAGCTGCTGTGCAATCAGATTCACGAATTCCTTATTCGCAAGTCATTGTCGAAGAAGTAGAACAAGTGGCTCGTAATGCCAAGCTTGTTCATGTATTCGTTATCCAAAAGGCTAGTGTAGCAAACGTTCCTCAGCTACAAGAGTTATTAAAGAGAAGAGTACGCTTTCTTGTCGTGATATCCTCACTTGATCCATCTCAAGAAATGTTTGTTCAGTCATTACGAAAAAGCGGTGTTTTGGTGTACTGGAAGAAGGAGAAGAAAGTATTTTTGTAGATGAATCTTTGAAAACCAATTCGTAAATTTCTTTCTGATTAAGAAGTGTGAATGGGAGAACCGATTAGTGTACGGGAAAAGTGAGGTGATATCAGATATGCAACGAATAATACAATATATTCAACAAACTCCTCTTTATGTTCTAGGTTTTTTATTGTTTTGGGAGTGGCTTAGACCGTTGGAAATAGTGACAGATACTGCAGATGCTGAATGGTTTCTAATCTTTGCGATCGTATCTTTCGGTTTGTATTTTTTACAAGTACACGTATTGATTGGCGGAGTTCTCCGTTTGTTAACGCTGTTATTTATTTTGAATGTGTTGTTTTACAAAGGTGGATTTTGGGAGTTCAATTGGCTGAACGGGTTGTTTGCGGATTTACAGCAGAATTTTGATCTATTGTTAAATATGCAATGGTGGGGAATAACGAATGTATTCCGAACGTTTCTGTTTCTTGTGCTACTTTGGTTAATGAGTTACTTAACCTATTATTGGTTAATTCAGGCGAAAAAAATATTCCTTTTTTTCTTGTTAACTGTACTCTATTTAGGTGTTCTGGATACATTTACAAGTTATGATGGTGACGTTGCTATTGTTCGTACGCTTATTATTGGTCTGCTCGTTATGGGAATTTTGTATATGCTTAGGATAAAAGAAGAAGAGCAAGTTAAAATTCCTATCTTTTGGATAATTCCTCTCATTATCATAGGTAGTTCAGCAATTGGGTTCGCATTATTCATGCCTAAGGTAGCACCACAGTGGCCAGATCCAGTGCCATTTATTCAAAAGGCAACTAGTGAAGGGTTCGGTAACGGTCCCGAAGCGATAAAGAAAATTGGTTACGGTACAAACGATGAACAGCTCGGCGGACCTTTTATAATGGATAATTCAACAGTGTTCACAGCTCAAGTTGGAGAACAGCATTATTGGCGAGTTGAGTCCAAGGATTCGTATACAGGTAAGGGTTGGACAGTGTCAGAAGAGGTCGATCTTCAACAAGTCGATTCACAAATTGTAGGTGTTGGACAAGTTAACTCGGCAGTATTTGTTAAAGAATATTCGGCGAAGATTAAAATAGATCCTTCAATTAGTTATCCACACATCGTTTATGCACCTGAACTAAGGAGTGTTGAAGCAGATCGTGAAGTTGATTATTTCGTAAACCCACTTACAGAAAAGGTATTTACTCAAAAGGGTGGAAAACCGTATTCATTAGGTGAATATGAATTATTCTACGATTATCCTGAGTATAAGATCGAAGAGTTGGAAAATGCGGAGGGAAGCCATCCGTCTGATAGTTATATACAGCTACCAGATAATCTTCCGCAACGTGTTTATGATTTAGCACTAGATATTACGAAGAATGAACAAACTACTTATGATAAAGTCAAAGCTGTTGAACAATATTTCTCTAGAAACGGATTTGTCTATGAAACGAAGGATGTAGCGATACCGGACGAAACGCAAGATTATGTCGATCAATTTTTATTTGATACAAAACGAGGATATTGTGATAACTATTCATCCTCAATGGCAGTGCTGTTAAGAGCGGTAGGCATTCCAACGAGATGGGTGAAGGGTTATACACAAGGTGATTTTATAGAGAATATTAATTCTGAAGAACGAATTTATAAAATAACAAATGCAAATGCTCATTCATGGGTAGAAGTCTATTTCCCTAATAATGGATGGGTTCCTTTTGAACCAACAAAAGGTTTTGATAATCCTTATGCTTTCGCGGAAGAGCAGCAGCTAACTGATGAGGAGACAGAAATCCCTCAGCAAGAAGAGGAGATAGAGCAGCAAGAACAAACTGAAGAGCAAGACAAGCAAACGTTGGGTGTAACAGTACCTTTAAAGTTCTTGTTGCTAGTGTTAGTGTTCTTATTGTTAGTAGGGCTAGTAGTCTTTCTGACACGAAGAAAATGGATGAAAATTTTACTTTTGAAGAAATATCGTCAGTTTACAGAGGTGGAGCAATTCACTGATGCTTACCTTGAGTTACTCAAGCAGTTAGAACGTTATGGAATGAACCGTAGACAAGGGCAAACGTTAAGAGATTACAGTCGTGATATCGATCGCCGATTACAATCGTCTAATATGAGTGAGCTAACGAAATACTATGAGCAGTTCACATACGGTGCGCAGTTTGAAATCTCTGTGTTAAGTAAGGTTTATGAATTATGGGAAAATTCAATCAAAGAGATATCATCTTGACCACTGTATAAGCGATTGATAAGATGTATACAAAAATGAAGCCTTTTGACCTTCGTATATCCTCGATAATATGGTTCGAGAGTCTCTACCGGGATGCCGTGAATGTCCTGACTATGAAGGCAGATTTAGCGTATGAGCTAGAATTCTGCCTTTGTATTTTTATATGGGGAGGATTCTAGCTTTTTCAGTTTAAGAGAGTGTTCAAAAAGGAAGACAAAAAGGACGGAGAAGAACAAGGAGGCAAAGGTTTGAGCCCCTGAGTGTACGTTTGTAGGGTACATGAGGGGCGGAAAAGTAAGCCAACGAAGTTATTCGACAGTCATTTTTCCTGGATTTTTTGAACATCCTCTTTAAGAAATTAAAATAATTAAAGTTGAGGTGGCAGTTTTGGATATTCGTAAAGAAGTCGATGAAATGATTCTCGTATTAGATTTTGGAAGTCAATACAATCAATTAATTACAAGACGTATTCGTGAGTTTGGTGTGTATAGTGAACTTCATTCACATAAAATGACAGCAGCCGAAGTGAAAGAGATTAATCCTAAAGGAATCATCTTATCTGGTGGCCCTAATAGTGTATATGGAGAAGGATCATTCCGTTGTGATGAGGAAATCTTCGAACTGGGAATTCCTGTTTTTGGGATTTGTTACGGTATGCAATTAATGACGCATCATTTTGACGGTAAAGTAGAGAGAGGGCATAAGAGGGAATACGGGAAGGCAACATTGGAAGTGAAGAATAATTCAAAACTATTCAAAGGTCTTCCGAACGAGCAAGTCGTATGGATGAGTCATAGTGATCTAGTTGTAGAAGCTCCAAAAGGATTTGAAGTTGATGGAACAAACACGTCTTGTCCTGTTGCTGCAATTAGTGATGAAGAACGTGGTCTATATGGTGTTCAATTCCATCCTGAAGTTCGTCACTCTGAATACGGAAATGACTTATTGAAAAACTTCGTATTTGAAGTATGTGATTGCAAAGGTGACTGGTCAATGGAAAGTTTCATTGAAATTGAGATGGATAAGATTCGTAAGCAAGTAGGAGATAAGAAGGTTTTGTGCGCTCTTAGTGGTGGGGTTGATTCTTCTGTTGTTGCAGTTCTTATTCATAAAGCTATTGGAGATCAGTTGACATGTATATTTGTTGACCACGGTCTGCTACGCAAAGGTGAAGCAGATAGTGTAATGAAAACATTCAAAGAAGGCTTCAATATGAATGTTATTAAAGTCGATGCAAAAGAACGTTTCATGGAGAAACTAGCAGGTGTATCTGATCCAGAGCAAAAACGTAAAATTATCGGAAATGAGTTTATCTATGTATTCGATGATGAAGCGGCAAAGCTTGATGGTATTGATTTCTTAGCTCAAGGTACACTTTACACGGACATTATCGAGAGTGGTACTGAAACAGCACAAACGATTAAGTCACATCACAATGTTGGTGGTCTACCAGAAGATATGGCATTCACATTAATTGAACCATTGAACACGCTGTTTAAAGATGAAGTGCGTGCGCTCGGTACAGAACTTGGTATTTCTGATGAAGTTGTTTGGCGTCAGCCGTTCCCAGGTCCTGGTCTTGGTATCCGTGTATTAGGTGAGATTACTGAAGAGAAGTTGGAGATTGTTCGTGAATCTGATGCCATCTTACGTGAAGAAATCAAAAATGCAGGTCTTGATCGTGATATTTGGCAATATTTCACTGCGCTACCGAATATGCGTAGTGTTGGTGTTATGGGAGATGCACGCACATATGACTATACAGTTGGAATTCGTGCGGTTACGTCAATTGATGGAATGACATCAGACTGGGCTCGTATTCCATGGGATGTATTAGAGAAGATATCAACACGTATTGTAAATGAAGTTAATCATGTTAATAGAATCGTGTATGATATTACGAGTAAGCCACCAGCAACAATTGAATGGGAATAACATAATTCAACCATTCAAGGTTAGTGTTAGATAAAGAAAAACTTCTATATGAATAGTTACGATAATTATTTATTGAACCCACCTTAACATCTCTTAGTATTTTAAATGTTAAAGTGGGTTTTAATTATGTAAAGATTGTAAAAGGCGAATGAAAAACATTTCCGTTAAATAAATGTTCGGATTTTATCTTGACGGTTATATTTATGCCTGCTAGAATGTAATAGAATTAAATAAACTACTACTTCGTATATTCCGGGGAATATGGTCCGGGAGTCTCTACCAAGCAGCCGTAAATTGCTTGACTACGAGGTTTAATGGCGGAATCTAGTATTCACTTATTAGGATTCTATTACATTTTCGCCTATACAACCTCTGAGCTCCTAGAATTTTTTTCCTAGGGGCTTTTTCCTGTTTTAGAAGGAATAAATGAAGTGAGTTAATTAAACTCATAGTCAACTTGGGAGGAAAGAACGTGAAACGTTATTTTGAGTTTGAAAAGTTAGGAACGAGTTATAGACGTGAATTCGTTGCTGGGTTAACGACATTTCTATCGATGGCATATATTTTATTCGTTAATCCGCAAATTTTATCATTGAGTACAATACCTGATTTACCAGAGGGAGTGGGGATGGATCAGGGAGCGGTCTTTACAGCAACGGCAATTGCAGCAGCAGTAGGTTCTCTAATTATGGGGCTACTTGCGAAATATCCAATCGCTCTTGCCCCAGGCATGGGATTAAATGCGTTTTTTGCATTTTCTGTTGTTTTAGGAATGGGTATTTCATGGGAATCAGCACTAGCAGGGGTACTTGTTTCTGGTGTGATTTTCATTTTCTTGACATTGTCTGGTGTTCGCGAAAAGGTTATTAATGCAATTCCGAGCGAATTGAAGAATGCTGTTGCAGCAGGTATCGGTTTATTTATTGCATTTATCGGTTTTCAAAATGCGGGTATTATTGTTAACAACGATGCAACATTAGTTGGTTTAGGAGATTTAACGAACGGAAATACTCTCTTAGCTATTTTTGGTATTATTGTAACAGTCATTATGATGGCATTACGTATTAATGGGGGAATATTCTTTGGGATGTTCCTAACAGCAATAGTAGGAATGATTGCTGGATTAATTGAAGTACCGAGTCAAGTTATCGGAGCTGTTCCGAGTCTTGCTCCTACATTTGGTGTTGCTTTTAATCATCTTGGTGATATTTTTAGCGTTCAAATGCTTGTTGTAATTTTGACTTTCTTGTTTGTAGATTTCTTCGATACAGCGGGTACGCTCGTAGGTGTTGCTAATCAAGCAGGGTTAATGAAAGACAATAAGCTGCCGCGTGCAGGAAAGGCATTATTTTCTGATTCTGCCGCAACAGTTGTAGGTGCAGTTCTTGGGACTTCAACAACAACATCTTACATCGAATCAAGTGCAGGTGTTGCTGCGGGTGGACGAACAGGTTTTTCATCGGTCATTACAGCGTGTTTCTTCCTATTAGCTTTGTTCTTTTCACCATTATTAGGGGTAATTACAGCTCCTGTTACAGCTCCTGCTTTAATTATTGTAGGGATTCTAATGGTATCATCGTTAGGTAAAATTGACTGGAATCGATTTGAAATTGCTGTTCCAGCTTTCTTAACGATAATTGCAATGCCTCTCACTTATAGTATTGCAACCGGAATTGCAATTGGTTTTATCTTTTATCCAATTACAATGATTACAGCGAAGCGTACGAAAGAAATACATCCGATTATGTATTTGCTGTTTGCACTCTTTGTTCTATATTTTATATTCCTTGTATAGAGTTATCGGAATGAGGGTCTCACTTTATGAGACCCTCATTTTATTTTATATGAATAAGAAAGGATAAGATTTAGAATTTCTTAGCTATTAGATGATAACAGTTTTATATACTAAGATAGTGTGCTCACTAGAAAGCTAGTTGTGTAGATTGTTAATTCGTTCAGTTGAATTTGTTTTCAGAAAAAATAAACATTATATAATCTGTTGACCTTTTTAGTTAAGCATGATACATTTATATTCGTTGTCACGAACGATAGCAACTTTTAGAAAAACTAATAAATATTTCAAAAAAAGTTATTGACTTACAAAAGACAACGTGATATATTATAAAGGTCGCTGACAAAACAGTGGTAAATGTTCTTTGAAAACTGAACGAAATGAACACATTGTGCGAGCAAGTTTCAAACAATCTTTTATCGGAGAGTTTGATC
>NZ_MJEH01000039.1 GCF_001742425.1 Bacillus solimangrovi | reverse complement strand
TCAAACTCTCCGATAAAAGATTGTTTGAAACTTGCTCGCACAATGTGTTCATTTCGTTCAGTTTTCAAAGAACATTTTCCGCTGTTTTGTCAGCGACCTTTATAATATATCACCTCATCAACCGGAAGTCAATAACTTTTTTTGAAATAATCACAATGAATTTCAGTTGTTATTTTACCAGCGTCTGAAACGACATGTATTAATATATCATGTTTATATATATAGTACAATAGTTTTTTATTCTTTTTTTAAAAAACTATTGTACTCCCAGTAATAATCTTCCTACTTACATCTAATAATGATTAAAATAAATTATTGTATGTAAAAAAAGAGTATCTTCCAATTGGAAGATACTCTTTTTTTATTCTTCTATATTTTCAACTTCTTCTATTATTTCATCTTCCGCTTCACTTACTTTTGCAACCGTTGCTACTACTTCATCTTCACCTAGACGAATGAGCCTTACACCTTGTGTATTACGACCCATTGAAGAAATATCAGCAGCCTTCATTCTAATCAAAACGCCACTTTCGGTAATAATCATTATTTCTTCTTCTTCAGTGACAGCTTTAACTGTTGCCACTTCTCCGTTTTTATCGGTTATGTTACATGTAATTAAACCTTTACCACCACGAGTTTGAATGCGGTAATCGTTAACTGGTGTTCGCTTACCATAACCTTTCTTAGTAACTACAAGAACTTGAACATCTTCCGCTAAGATCTCCATACCGACAACATAATCTTGGTCTGAGAGGCTTATACCTTTTACACCGGTTGCCGTTCTACCCATAGAACGTGCATCAGATTCATGGAAACGGATCATCATTCCGTTATGGGTACCAATTATTACTTCTTTATCTCCGTCTGTCAAACGAGCTGAAATTAACTCATCGTCCTCACGAAGGTTAATTGCTATTAGTCCACCTTTTCGAATATTAGCATAAGAGGAGAGTGGTGAACGTTTCACTATCCCTTGTTTTGTAGCAAAGAATAAATACCAATCATCAACAAATTCGGTTACTGGAATTAACGCATTAACCCACTCATCTTTCTCAATTTCAAGTAAATTAATCATCGGAATCCCTTTTGCTGTACGACTATATTCAGGTATTTCATAGCCTTTTAGTCTATACACTTTACCTTTGTTCGTAAAGAACAGTAAAGTATCATGAGTTGATGTTGTTAATAGATGTTCTACGAAATCATCATCATTAGTTCCCATACTTTGAACACCTCTGCCACCACGCTTTTGGCTGCGGTATGTCGAAAGTGGTAACCTTTTTATATAACCGTTATGTGTTAATGTGATGACGATATTTTGACGAGGAATTAAATCTTCATCTTCTATAACATCAAAACCACCTGCTACAAGTTCTGTACGTCGCTCATCATCATATTTATCTTTGATTTCACTTAGTTCTTCATGGATGATCTCAAATACTTTTTGATCATCAGCTAAAATAGCCTTCAATTCATCAATCAATTGCATTAAGTTCTTATATTCTTCTTCAATTTTCTCTCGCTCAAGTCCAGTTAAACGTTGCAAACGCATATCTAAAATTGCTTGAGCTTGTTTCTCGCTAAGGTTAAAATTCTCCATTAACCCATTTCGTGCAATCTCAGTTGTTTGTGAACTACGAATTAACGAAATAACTTCATCTAAATGATCAAGTGCAATACGCAATCCTTCTAAAATATGTGCACGAGCTTCAGCTTTTTTTAAGTCAAAAGCAGTTCGTCTTCGAATGACGACGCGCTGATGTTCGATATAATGTTCTAAACATTGTTTTAAGTTTAGAACCTTAGGTGTACCATCAACTAAAGCTAGCAAGTTTATACCAAAACTCGTTTGCAAAGCAGTCTGTTTATACAAATTATTCAATAACACATTTGCATTTGCATCCTTACGTACTTCAATAACGATACGCATTCCTTTTCGATCTGATTCATCACGAAGGTCTGTAATACCATCGATCTTTTTATCACGTGCTAACTCAGCAATTTTTTCAACTAAACGGGCTTTGTTGACTTGATAAGGTAGCTCAGTGACAACGATCGTCTCTTTACCATTAGCTCTTTCTTCAATTTCCACTTTTGCCCTAATAGTAATCGAGCCTCGTCCAGTCTCATACGCTTTTCGAATACCACTTCTGCCAAGAATTTGACCAGCTGTCGGAAAATCAGGGCCCGGTATATACTCCATAAGCTCTTGTATCGTTAGATCTGGCTCTTTCATTAAAGCTAATACACCGTTAATTACTTCACCAAGTTGATGTGGTGGAATGTTTGTTGCCATCCCAACGGCGATACCTGATGCTCCATTTACGAGTAAATTAGGAAAACGCGCAGGCATAACAACTGGTTCTTTTTCATGACCATCATAATTATCTTGATAATCAATTGTATCCTTTTGAATATCTCGAACAATTTCCATAGATATTTTAGACATACGAGCCTCAGTATAACGCATCGCAGCTGCTGCATCTCCGTCTATTGATCCGAAGTTACCGTGTCCATCAACAAGCATATATCGATAATTAAAATCTTGAGCCATTCTTACCATCGTATCGTATACTGCTGTATCACCATGAGGGTGATACTTACCAATTACATCACCAACGATACGAGCAGACTTTTTATATGCCTTTTCTGCAGTCATTCCTAAGTCATTCATCGCATAAATAATACGACGATGAACTGGTTTTAATCCATCACGTACATCTGGTAATGCACGGGAAACAATAACACTCATCGCATAATCCATGAATGATGTACGCATTTCTTGACTAATATTTACTTCTTTCACCTGTGGTCGTTGCTCTTCAGGCATGAGGGTACCCCCTTATTTAGAAAAACATACTCCAACACCATATAAGGTGTTATGTGATATTCATCCTCTATTATTTAGGGAGAGTATCATAAACAACTCCCCCTCGATTATGTTATACAAAAAATCACTGTTCTCTATTGCTACTTAAATATCTAAGTTCTTGACGTATTCAGCATTTTCTTGGATGAAGTTTCTTCGTGGCTCTACTTTATCACCCATTAAAATCTCAAAAATTTCGTCCGCTTCCATAGCATCTTGCAGTGTCACTTGTAATAACGTACGTGTCTCTGGATTCATTGTCGTTTCCCAAAGTTGTTCAGGGTTCATTTCACCTAAACCTTTGTAACGTTGTAATACGGGTTTTGGTGACTGTGGTAATTCATTAAAACGCTCATCTTTTTCTCTTTCATTGTACGCATAGTAAACATTTTTACCTTGTTGAATTTTATAAAGTGGTGGTTGTGCAATATACACATAACCTTTTTCCACTAAAGGACGCATATATCTATATAGGAATGTAAGTAATAGCGTACGAATGTGCGCACCATCTACATCAGCATCAGTCATGATGACAATCTTGTGGTACCTAGCTTTTTCAATATCGAAATCCTCACCAATACCTGTACCAAGAGCGGTGATAATCATACGAATTTCGTTATTGGAAAGTATTTTATCCAATCGTGCTTTCTCAACGTTAATAATTTTACCTCTTAACGGTAATATCGCTTGAAAATGACGATCACGTCCTTGTTTAGCTGAACCACCTGCTGAGTCACCCTCTACGACATACAATTCACTAATTGTCGCATCTTTAGATGAACAATCCGCTAACTTACCAGGTAAATTAGACACTTCTAAAGCACCTTTTCGTCTCGTAAGTTCACGTGCCTTTTTCGCAGCAAGGCGTGCTCTCGATGCAGTTAGACCTTTTTCGATGATCTTTTTGGCATTCGTAGGATTTTCTAACAAAAACGTATCAAATGCCTCGGTGAAAATCGCATCTGTTACAGTTCGAACTTCACTATTACCTAACTTTGTTTTTGTTTGACCTTCAAATTGTGGGTCTGGATGCTTAATAGAGATGATAGCTGTTAAACCTTCACGAACATCATCGCCAGTTAAATTAGGGTCATTCTCTTTAAATAAATTATTTTTGCGTGCATAATCATTTACAACTCGTGTTAACGCTGATTTAAAACCAGCCTCATGAGTTCCACCTTCATAAGTATGAATATTATTAGCAAAAGAATATATATTACTAGTAAAGCTATCATTGTATTGAATAGCTACTTCAACAGTGATCCCATCACGTTCATTTGTAATAAAAATGGGTTCATCATGTAAGACTTGTCTAGAACGATTTAAATGTTCAACATAAGACTTAATTCCGCCTTCATAATAATATTCCTTAGTTTTTCCATCGACACGCTTATCAGTAATTTCGATCGCTAAACCTCTGTTTAAAAATGCTAATTCTCTCGTTCGACTTGCTAATGTATCAAAATCATATTCAGTCGTTTCTTGGAAGATATCAGAATCAGGTTTAAAATGAACGATGGTTCCTGTTTTATCAGTTGTGCCAATTACCTTTAGATCTTCACTTGGTACACCACGGTGAAATTTTTGATAATAAATATTTCCTTCACGATGGACAGTTACTTCAAGTTCTGAAGAAAGGGCATTTACCACTGAAGCACCTACACCATGTAGACCTCCTGATACTTTATAACCGCCACCACCAAACTTACCTCCTGCATGGAGGACCGTCATAATAACTTCTACAGCAGGTCTTCCCATCTTTTCATGAATCCCAACTGGAATTCCTCGGCCATTATCTTCTACAGTAATACTATTATCTTCTTCAATTACGACTTGAATTTTAGAACAGTAGCCAGCAAGCGCCTCATCAATACTATTATCTACGATCTCCCATACTAAGTGATGAAGACCTTTACCGCTCGTTGAACCAATATACATGCCCGGGCGTTTTCTAACTGCTTCTAAGCCCTCTAAAACTTGAATTTGGTTCTCATCATAGGATTGTTGTTCAGGTTTATTAGATTCCATTGTCACTTCTATCACCTACACTCTCTCGAACAGTTATACTATTCATATTTCTCTACAAACTACTCATTGAAAAGATCTAACTCAGTTATCATTTGTGATCGACGTTTCAATGTAACAGATGAAAGCGGAGAGAAATACACTTGCTTCTTCGTAACAATAATCGACTTGATGTTATTTGTTGATACTTGTTTAATACGCCCAACTTGTTCTTGTCCTTGAATAAACTCAGCCATAATTGAAGAGCTTTCAAGTAATTGGCCATCTATTATTGCGACTACATCTTTTGAACGAATAACAATTTCTTCCCCTAGATGAATGAACATCTGCTCACCTCATTTCAATTTCGAGATTTGCCCATTTACTACTTCAAAGGTGTCTGCTTCCTTAAGTGTTTGGTGGTCAATACCATCTACACTTGTCGTAGAAACAAACGTTTGAACTTTCCCTTGAATTGTATTTAAAAGATGAGATTGACGAAAATCATCAAGTTCAGATAGTACATCATCTAACAACAAGATAGGATATTCTCCAGATTCTTGTTTTATTAATTCAATTTCAGCTAATTTCAACGATAGTGCTGTTGTTCGCTGTTGACCTTGTGAACCATATACTTGTACATCTCGTCCATTAACAAAAAACGCCATATCATCACGATGTGGACCTGCTAGTGTTACACCACGTTCAATTTCCTTATCTTTTATTTTATCAAATTTTTCTTCATATACTTCTATCATTTTCGACAAATCCATCTCTTGTGATACATCGACAGAAGGCTTATATTTAATTTCTAGCTTTTCAAGCCCTCTACTAATGCCATGATGAATAGGTTCAGCCCATTTTTGAAGCAATTTCAAAAATTGAAAACGACGCTTTGAAATCTCAGCACATTGTTGTACAAACTGTTCTGTCATAACAGAAAGTATCTCTTTGTCAAATCGTTCACGTCTTTGAAGTTGTTTTAATAGATGATTACGTTGATGAAGAATTTTTTGATAAAGACTTAAATGATGCATATACACTGGCATTACTTGTCCTATTTCCATATCTATAAATCTTCTGCGTGTTTGGGGGCTTCCCTTAACGAGATTAAGATCCTCTGGTGCAAACATAACAATATTAATCGTGCCGATGTAACTGCTCAATTTTTTTTGCTCTAGTGAGTTTACTTTTGCTTTTTTACCTTTATTTGAAATAACTAATTGCAAAGAAACGCTACTATTTCTTTTCTCTGCTCTACCATCTATTTTAGCATATTCTTTATCCCAAAATATTAATTCCTTATCCTTTGAAGTACGGTGGGATTTCGCAATTGCTAATACATAGATAGCTTCCATCAAATTGGTTTTGCCTTGAGCATTCTCACCAAGTATGACGTTTACTTTATTGGAGAATTCGACATGACAACTTTCATAATTACGATAGTTCTTTAGTGTAAGCTCTTTGATATACAAAGGAGTTGCACTCCCTCTCTATGAAACAACACGAAAATTCCCGACATCCGGAATTTCTATTTCATCGCCAGGATATACTTTCCGTCCTCTTCGTTGATCTTGCTCTTGGTTAATATACACTTCATATTCACTCAAGAAAATTTTGGCCATACCACCAGTATCAATTACACCCGCTAATTTTAAGAATTGTCCAAGTGTAATATATTCTGTATCAATTGTAATTTCTTCCATCATTATTCACCGACTTTCAATATTCATTTTTCCGATCATTTGATTTTGTCCATTCCTTTATTCTACCTAAAAATAACCCTTAAGAAAAGAAAAGCTGTCAAACATATTAAAAACAAGTGTTTGACAGCCATTTATTTATTGATCTCTTTATCCTCAATACGTCCTTACAGGTAAAATTAGTTGAAGAATTGTATCGTCTTCAGGTATGCGAATTAAAAAAGGACGCATTGCTCCTGTAAAACTTATTTTAATTTCACTACCTTCAATTGCTTTTAGTGCATCCATCATATATTTTGCACTGAAGGAGATTTTCAATTCATCTCCTTGAATTGAATTCGTGTATACATGCTCCGTTACTTTACCAATTTCAGGTGTATTTGATGTGATTTCAAGACGTCCGTCTGAAAGTGTTGTTAACTTAACGACGTTATTTTTACCTTCTCTTGCTAATAGAGAAGCTCGATCAATAGATTGTAAAAATTCTTTCACATTTACAATTACCTCTGTTTTACTTTCTTCTGGAATCAATCGAGACGTATCTGGATAATTTCCATCAAGTAATCGAGAGAAAAACAATAAGTATTTCGTTTTAAATAATATTTGATTTTCAGTAATAACAATATCAATCGGTTCATGATTATCATCAATAATCTTGCTTAATTCATTTAAACTTTTCCCCGGGATTACCACATTTTTCAATTCATCTGGTAATAAGTCTTTCATTTCTAGTGGTGTACTTCTCAATGCTAAGCGATGGCTATCTGTTGCAACACAGATAAGTTGATCATTTTCAATACGCCAGTTTACACCTGTTAAGATTGGACGTGTTTCTTGAGTAGACACAGCAAAAACAGTTTGTCGAATCATATGTTTTAATAAATCGGTCGGGACTTTAATTGCATGCTTCTCATTTATTTCAGGTAAGCGCGGGTATTCTTCTGGATCTAATCCATTTAAGTGAAATTGAGCATGGCCTGAATTAATTCGAGTATTATATTGTTCACCTACTTCAATTTCAACCGTGTCTTCAGGTAGTTTCTTAATGATTTCACTAAAGAATTTTGCTTGAAGAACAATGCTACCGCAATTATATATAGTCGCATATTCATTTTCTTCATCTTCTTTAGGAATAAATGTTTCTATTGAAATATCTGAATTACTTCCCGTTAATGTTACGCCATCTTCAGTTACATTAATTTTAATACCCGTTAGAATTGGGATCGTTGTTTTAGATGAAACAGCTTTCATAACATCTTGAACAGCTTGAACTAATTGCTCACGTTGAATGACAAATTTCATAATTAACTCCTCCTACTCGACAGCATTTCCAATTGTATTATATTAAATTATATTTTATAAAAAAATAGTAATAGTAGTAATAGGGACTGTTAACATGTGGATAACAGCATTTTGTGTAAGAAAATAAAGTCTACCCACATGTGGATAGACTGTTTACAAGTCACTCTAACTTATTCAGGTTATACACAGCATAAATTGTCGATTAATAGATAACAGGATTATAAGTTTAGTGTGTATTACGTGAATTTATACTTTTAATTGCTTCTTTATTTCTTCAAGCTGTTGTTCAAATTGTTTATCTGTATTGAGTAATTTAGAAATTTTCTCATGTGCATGAATAACAGTAGTGTGGTCACGTCCGCCAAATTCTTCACCGATTTTTGGTAAAGAGAAGTCTGTAAGCTCCCTTGATAAATACATAGCGATTTGTCTAGGGAAAGCAACTGATTTAGTTCGTTTTTTTGCTTTGAAATCCTCAAGTTTAACTGAATAATATTCTCCAATGGTTTGTTGGATATCTTGAATTGTTACGACTTTAGGTTTTGAATTTGGAATAATATCTTTTAGTGCTTCAGCTGCTAAATCAGGATTGATGTCTTTATTAATTAAGGAAGAATAGGCAACTACCCGAATTAAAGCCCCTTCTAGCTCTCGAATATTTGTATCAATTTGATTAGCAATATAAATCATAACTTCGTTTGAAATGTTAAGACCTTCAGCTTTTGCTTTCTTACGTAAAATGGCAATTCTTGTTTCCAAATCAGGTGGTGTAATATCAGTGATTAGGCCCCATTCAAATCGAGAACGTAAACGGTCCTCTAACGTCGGTATTTCTTTAGGAGGTCTATCACTTGAGATAACAATTTGTTTACTTTCTTCATGCAATGCATTAAATGTATGAAAAAATTCTTCTTGCGTTTGTTCTTTACCGGCCAAGAACTGAATATCATCTATTAACAGGACATCGACATTTCGATATTTATTTCGAAAATTTACAGCTTTATTGTCACGAATTGAGTTGATGAATTCATTTGTGAATTTTTCAGAGGATAGGTAGACTACTTTTGCATTTGGGTTATGTTCTAATACATAGTGTCCAATTGCATGCATTAAGTGAGTTTTCCCTAGCCCAACCCCTCCATAAATAAATAACGGGTTGTAGGCTTTTGCAGGTGCTTCTGCAACAGCGAGTGATGCAGCATGTGCAAACCGATTTCCAGACCCAATAACGAAAGTATCAAATGTGTATTTTTCATTGAGCATATTATGTGAGTTCTCTTCAGTTGTTCTTTTTTTCGGCTTCTTTTTCTTTTTCATGCTTAATTCAATTGGTTCTTCTTCCGTGTTTTGAGGAATAATGAATTTTGTTTCAAGTTCTGCCCCAGTCACTTCATGAACAGTTTCCGAAATTAAATCAGCATATCGAGATTCCAGCCAATCTCTAGCAAACTCATTTGGTGCAGTGATGACGAGAATGTCATCTTGAAGAGAATCAGCTTTAGTCGCTTTTAGCCAGGTTTCAAAGCTAGGTTTACTAATTTTCTTTTCAATTTCCTTCAGAGTTCTTTCCCATAACTCTGCTATATTTTCCATCTAGGGATCCCTCCTTTGACAAGATGGAATGTAACATCTAATTGGTTAAATTTATTTATAAAGTTTGCAATAAAAGGAAGAAAGAAATAAGGAGGGGATATATGTACAACATTTGTACAACCCTTAATTCTCTATACATGTGGTAGAATAAAAATAAATACCCACAAGATTTGTGTGTAAAGATATATTATAGTAGAAAAGCGTGAAACTAACATAATAAACATCGGTGGATAACTCTACATAAACAGCAGTGTATAAGTTATTAACAAGTTATCTACAGATTGTGGATAAATATAATGTATTCACAGGGTTTTAAAGAGTGAAAACACAAATATCATATCAAATCTACCCTACTGATGCAACGGTTTATTGAATATTATCCACATTTACTAGTGATTGTGGAAAACCAATATCCACAGCACTATATTTTGTGTAAAGATATTGGGAAAGTGTGTGGATAATGATTTTAGTGGTTAAATAAGATATCCACATGCGTTATGAAATTAGAAATGTATAAAGATTTAATACGAATTTTAAAAAGTTGTTCAATGCTTTAGATATGTTTTAAAAATAGAATTATGTCTAGATTTCATACTTTAGGGGGAGCATATTAAAAGTAAATACGTACTGTTTCAATTAACATCGAAAAACTTAGAGGTAGAAGTTGTTTAATAAATGTGATTTAATAGTTAAACTTATGGGTGAGTTTGGTGATGGGTATAGGAAGTTAGTTATTAAGTACGGTTTATTCATGAAACTTATTAGCGAAAGTTATTATTTAGTAGTGAGCACCTTTTAAGTTCAATAAATTTTTGAACGTTCTTGAATTTTGTAAACTTCCTTTATATAGGACTTGCCAGAACGATACGATCTATAGTAAAGTGGATGTCGTATGCTTCTTTTAAATGCATTGACAATTGTTTTATTAATTATCTATAATTAATAAGACTTTCAGTATGAAGTAATCCTCAGGGAGGTGTAAATAAATGAAACGTACATTCCAACCAAATAATCGTAAACGTAAAAAGGTACACGGTTTTCGTAGTCGTATGAGCACTAAGAACGGTCGTAAAGTTCTTGCTCGTCGTCGTCGTAAAGGAAGAAAAGTATTGTCTGCATAGGCCACTGCGTCGTCAGTGGTCTTTTTTCTAGGTGCTCTTCTCTTTTACTTGGAGTGATGAAGAGATGAAAAAAGATTATCGTATTAAGAAGAATAAAGAATTTCAACAAGTGTTTAATCTGGGGAAGTCGACAGCAAATCGCCAATTTATTGTTTATGTCTTAGAAAGAAAAGACGTTGAACATTTTAGAATTGGATTGTCAGTAAGCAAGAAGGTTGGCAATGCTGTCGTACGGAACCAAATTAAGCGCTATGTTCGTCAGGTTTTTTTAGAATTAAAAGAAGATGTCAACCCTAATAACGATTATGTAATTATTGCTCGTAAACAAGCTGCGGATTTTGATTTTCATGAAACGAAGAAAAGCTTAATACACGTATTGAAAAGGGCTTCTGTCTTAAAAGGGAGAAAAAATTCTTCGAGATGAGCATATGTGAAAGATGTTACAATGTAATTGTTTACTATACATATATTTGATTATTATTCGTGAATAGTCGGCTGTTGATCTAGTAATGATGCGTGATAAGGAGGAAAAGGTGTTGAAAAAGAGAATCGCACTTGCAGCGGTTTTCGCAGGAGTACTTATGATTTTAACAGGTTGTACAGAATACAACGAGAGTATTACTCCTGAGAGCGAAGGGATTTGGAATCAATACTTCGTTTACCCGCTGTCCTGGTTGATTACGTATGTAGCGAATATGTTTAATGAGAGCTACGGGCTTTCAATTATCATTGTTACTATTCTAATTAGACTTGTTCTATTGCCATTAATGATTAAACAAACTCAAAGTTCAAAGGCAATGCAACAAATCCAACCAGAATTACAAGAGCTACGTAAAAAATATAGTTCTAAAGATAAAAAAACACAACAAAAGTTACAAGAAGAAACGATGAAACTATTTCAAAGTCATGGTGTCAATCCACTGGCTGGTTGTTTTCCACTCTTAATTCAAATGCCGATTTTGATTGCATTTTATCATGCAATTATGCGTACAAGTGAGATTAAATCGCATAGTTTTCTATGGTTTAGCTTAGGTGATCCAGATCCGTTTTATATCTTACCAATTGTTGCAGCGGTAACAACATTCCTACAACAAAAATTAATCATGGCAGGTACTGAAGGACAAAATCCACAAATGGCAATGATGCTTTGGATGATGCCAATTATGATTGGTTTCTTTGCTCTTACATTCCCATCTGCTCTAGCATTATATTGGGTAGTCGGTAATATCTTCATGATTATTCAAACGATTCTTATCAAAAGTCCAGTAAAAACAGTAAGTAAAGAAACAGGAGGGGCAAAGAAGTGAGACAAGTTACCGCGACAGGACAATCTGTTGAGGATGCACTCAGTTCAGCTCTAGAACAACTTGAAACAACGAAAGAATTTGTCGATATTCATGTGATCGATCAAGGGAAGAAAGGTTTTTTGGGTGTATTCGGTGCCAGACCTGCAATTGTGAAAGTAACCGTAACACTAGATCCCATCGATAAAGCCGTTACTTTTCTGAAAGAAGTTACTAGTAAAATGGGTTTAGATGTGAATGTTGAGGTTACACGAAATGGAAATGATATTGCATTTAATTTAGCTGGAGAAAAATTAGGCTTATTAATTGGAAAAAGGGGTCAAACTCTTAATTCACTTCAATATTTAGCCCATTTAGTAGCAAATCGATATTCTGATAAATATTTATCTGTATCTGTTGATGCAGAAAATTATCGAGAGCGCCGTAAAGAAACAATTGAAGTTCTGGCAACAAGATTAGCGGAGAAAGCAATTCATACAAAGAAGGATGTTACTCTAGAACCAATGCCTTCTTTCGAACGAAAAATTATTCATAATGCGCTTTATAACAATAAGCATGTTCATACAAAATCAATTGGTTATGAACCTAAGCGTCATATTATAATTTCGCCGAAAATAAATAACTAGTTGTTAGAAAACAGTTTCCGATATTGAAGAGGAAACTGTTTTTTTTATTGCAAATAATTGACAAAGGTATAGGTGAATGAAAAGTTATTCACTGTGGATAAGTCTTAACAACCCGACATTAGGCAAGAATATAATTACCCACAATTCTGATCCTTTCTTCAAACATCAGCTTGTGGTAATCTATTAATTTAGGGATAGTATTTATTTCTCATTAATCGTACACCATTAGGGAAATTGATTAATTATACATGAAACAATAGATCAAAGAGAGGTGAAAAAGGAGTGGAATTAGATACAATTGCAGCAATATCGACACCTATGGGAGAAGGAGCAATTGCAATTGTACGTATGAGTGGTGAAGAAGCGATCATGATTGCTGATCGCCTTTTTAAAGGTAATCAACTTCTGAGTGAAGTAGACACACACACAATTCATTACGGACATTTAATAGATCCTGAAACTGGAGATACTGCTGAAGAAGTTATGGTTAGTGTCATGAGAGGTCCGAGAACCTTTACAAGGGAAGATGTTATTGAGATAAATTGCCATGGTGGGCTAGTATCGGTCAATAGAGTCCTTCAGCTCGTTTTGAATGAAGGGGCAAGGTTAGCTGAACCTGGAGAATTTACGAAACGTGCTTTCTTAAATGGAAGGATTGACTTATCACAAGCTGAAGCTGTAATGGATTTAATTCGTGCAAAAACAGATCGAGCAATGAATGTTGCGTTAAGGCAAATAGAAGGCCGATTATCTAAGCTAATACAAAGCTTACGTCAAACATTATTAGAAACACTAGCACACGTAGAAGTTAATATTGATTATCCTGAATATGATGACGTTGAAGAAATGACTAATCATTTATTATTGGAAAAGTCAAAAGAAGTATATGAAGAACTTGTTAAGTTACTAGAAACATCAAAGCAAGGCAAGATTTTAAGAGAAGGTTTGTCGACTGTTATCATTGGTAGACCTAACGTTGGAAAATCATCTTTATTAAATGCGTTAGTTCATGAAAATAAAGCAATTGTAACAGATATACCTGGTACAACTCGGGATGTTATTGAAGAGTATGTAAATGTGAAAGGTGTTCCACTACGATTAGTTGATACTGCAGGTATTCGTGAAACTGAGGATATTGTTGAAAGAATTGGTGTAGAGCGTTCTAGACAACGTTTGAAGGAAGCGGATCTAATATTGCTTGTTTTAAATTATAATGAACAAGTAAGCGAAGAGGATGAACGTCTGTTCGAAGCAGTTCATGGCATGGATGCGATCATTCTTGTTAATAAGACAGATTTAGAGCAAAAAATTGATTTAGAGAAAGTTAAAGAATTAGCTCGTGAACATACTGTTATAACAACTTCTTTATTACAAGAAGAGGGCGTTAATGAGTTGGAAGATGCTATTGCATCAATGTTTTTCTCAGGGAATCTTGAAGCTGGTGATTTAACATATGTTTCGAATTCTCGTCATATTGCTCTGTTAACACAAGCAAAGAAGGCTATGGAAGATGCGTTAGTAGCGATTGAATCACATATGCCTGTTGATATGGTGCAGATTGATTTAACGAGAAGTTGGGAAATACTTGGAGAGATTATTGGAGAAAGCGTGCATGAGAGCTTAATTGATCAGTTATTTTCTCAATTTTGTCTTGGAAAATAACTTTTAAGGAGTGAACATAATTGGTTTATCAAGATAGCAACTATGATGTTATTGTTGTTGGAGCAGGGCATGCAGGTGTTGAAGCTGCACTCGCATCGGCAAGAATGGGTGTCAAAACCCTAATGATCACATTAAATCTTGACATGATTGCATTTATGCCGTGTAATCCATCGATTGGTGGTCCTGCAAAAGGGATTGTAGTGAGAGAAATTGATGCACTTGGTGGAGAAATGGGGCGTACGATAGATAAAACTCATATCCAAATGAGAATGTTGAATACAGGTAAAGGTCCTGCTGTACGTGCGTTACGCGCACAAGCAGACAAGTTTATGTATCAGCATGAGATGAAAAACAAGTTAGAAACGGAAGAGAATTTAACATTATTACAAGGTATGGTGGAACGGTTAATTGTAGAAGATGGTGAATGTAGAGGTGTGGTAACTGAAACGGGGGGAGAATACCGGGCAAAAACAGTTATTATCACAACAGGTACCTTCCTAAGAGGAAGGGTTATTTTAGGTGATCTATCTTATGAGAGTGGACCGAATAACCAAAGAGCGTCAGTAAACCTTTCGAAACATCTTGAAGAGCTTGGTTTAAATCTCGTTCGTTTTAAAACAGGTACACCACCTCGTGTAAAGGGAAAAACGATTGATTATAGTAAAACAGAAATACAACCTGGAGACGATATTCCTAGAGCTTTTTCTTATGAAACGACAAAGTTTATGATGGATCAAATTCCTTGTTGGTTGACATATACGAATGAGAAAACTCATCTTATTATCGATGATAACTTACATCGTTCACCAATGTATTCAGGTATGATTAAAGGCACAGGTCCTCGTTATTGTCCATCAATTGAAGATAAGATTGTCCGCTTTAACGATAAACCTCGTCATCAAATTTTCTTAGAGCCAGAAGGCAGGCATACCGACGAAGTATATGTTCAAGGTCTTTCAACAAGCCTACCTGAAGATGTACAAAGAAGAATGCTTGAAACAATTCCTGGTTTAGAAAAAGCTGAATTAATGCGTGCAGGTTATGCGATAGAATATGATGCTGTTGTTCCTACACAGCTATGGCCATCTCTAGAACTGAAGAAGATTAGTGGTTTATTTACCGCTGGACAAATTAATGGTACTTCCGGTTATGAAGAAGCGGCTGGACAAGGAATTATGGCTGGTATTAATGCAGCACGAAAAGTACAAGGTAAAGAACCGATCATATTAGATCGTTCACAAGCTTATATTGGTGTATTAATTGATGATTTAGTTACAAAGGGAACAAATGAGCCTTATCGACTTCTTACATCTCGTGCGGAACATCGTTTATTGCTTCGTCATGATAACGCGGACATGCGTTTGACTGAAATTGGTCATGACATCGGTCTTATTTCTACTGATCGATTTGAAGCATTTGAAGAAAAGAAACGCATTGTTGAACAAGAGAAAAAGCGGTTAGAAGGAATCATTATTAAACCTACAGCTGAAGTTCAATCTTTACTCGAAAATATAGGAAGTAGCCAATTGAAAGATGGTGTAAGGGCAAGTGATTTCTTGAAGAGACCAGAGGTAACTTACGATCATGTAAAACAGCTGGTTCCTGCTGATAATGAATTAGCACCGGTTATTGAAGAGCAGGTCGAAATTCAAATTAAATACGCCGGTTACATTGAAAAATCACTTCAACAAGTTGAACGTCTAAAAAAAATGGAAAATAAAAAGATACCTGAAGACATTGATTATGATGCCATTACAGGAATTGCAACTGAAGCAAAACAAAAATTGAAAGAAGTACGGCCGCTTTCTGTTGCACAAGCATCACGTATTTCAGGGGTAAATCCTGCTGACATTTCGATCTTGTTAGTGTATCTTGAACAAGGTAGAATTGCAAAAGTATCCAAGTAGCGATATAAAGGTAATAGTGTGCTCTCGCTTGTTTAAGCGAGAGTCTTTCTACATTATGATGAAAAAAGGAGTGATTTGATGGACATTGAACAATTTATACAATATTTATCAAAACAAGGAATTGAATTAAATGAAAAACAACTACAACAATTTAACCAGTACTTTGAGACGCTTGTTGAGTGGAATGAGAAGATGAATCTGACTGCAATTACAGATAAAAATGAAGTTTATTTGAAGCATTTTTATGATTCTATAACAGCTAGCTTTTATTATGATTTTACGAATTCTTTATCTATTTGTGATGTCGGTGCAGGGGCAGGATTCCCGAGTATTCCGTTAAAAATCTGTTTTCCACATTTGAATATTACAATTGTCGATTCTTTGAATAAGCGTATTTCTTTTTTAAATCATCTTACCAATGTGTTGGGATTAGAAGATGTTACATTATATCATGATCGAGCAGAGTCATTTGGTAAGAAGAAGGAAATTCGTGAAAGTTATGATGTTGCTATTTCAAGAGCAGTAGCTCGTACGTCTGTGTTAAGTGAATTGTGTTTACCATTGGTAAAAGAGAACGGTGTTTTTATTGCAATGAAAGGAGCAAATTTTGCTCAAGAATTACAAGATGCGAAAAAAGCGATTCATGTTTTAGGTGGATCGGTAGAGCAATTAGAAAAATTTCAACTTCCATTCGAAGAAAGTGAACGAAATATTTCAATTATTCGAAAAGAGAAAAAAACACCTAACAAGTATCCACGTAAACCTGGCACACCAGGGAAAAGTCCGATTTCTTAAGCAATGTTTCACGTGAAACATTTGAAGTATAGAGACTTGAAAGAGAAGGAAATATCGGGATAAATAGCGTATAATACATATGTTGATTAGAAAATAGCAAAACATTCATTGATCGTCGATTGTATTTCAAATTAGCCATGACTGAATGTGATATTTACTGTTCTTTTGGAATGTAGCTAATTTTAGCTTGTTTATAGTGTCTTTAAGATATTTCTCTGCTTCTAGTAGAATGAATACTTGCATTGTAAAACAAGTTTTATATAGATCGTAAAATGTTAGATAGAATATGGTATTAATTGAGCGTGAACAGAATTGGGATGAATTTTTACGGAACAGATAGTAGTTCAGGAAACATTTAAAGGTGGTGTAGGTCGTGAAACACCCGTTTACACGGTTATTTGGAATAGCAGAAAAAGAAGAAATCGTTGAAGTAAGTGAAGTAAGAACTAATGAAGTAAAAGAAATTCCGATAAATGATATAGTACCTAATCAGTTTCAACCTCGTACGATTTTTATAGATAAGAAGATTGAAGAACTATCACAAACAATTGATGCACATGGAATAATTCAACCAATCGTTGTACGTCAAAACCTAGAAGGTCAATATGAAATCATTGCTGGGGAAAGGCGTTTTCGAGCTGTCCAAAAATTAGGTTGGGACACTATTCCTGCTATTATTAAAGAAATGAATGATACAGAAACAGCTTCGGTTGCATTAATAGAAAATTTGCAACGGGAGGAACTATCAGCAGTTGAAGAAGCTGCTGCATATGCTAAACTTCTCGAATTACATGGTTTAACGCAAGAGGGATTAGCTAAGCAACTAGGAAAAGGTCAATCAACAATTGCAAATAAACTAAGACTGTTAAAATTACCTGAAGAGGTACAGCTTAGTATTATGGAAAAGAAAATAACTGAACGTCATGCACGAGCATTAATTCCACTTAAAGATGGCGAAAAACAAGTAAAACTTCTTAATGAAATCATTCAATTTCAATTAAACGTTAAACAAACCGAAGATCGTGTTGTTAAAATGCTAGAGGGAAAACAAAAGAAAAGGAAGCCAAAATTTAAAGCTGTTAGCAAAGATATGCGTATTGCAATGAACACGATTCGTCAATCGCTAGATATGGTTGCAGATAGTGGTATGAATGTTGATAGTGAAGAAGAGGAATTTGAAGAATACTATCAATTTACGATTCGAATTCCTAAAAAAAAATAAAATTGCGTTAACCCATCTGTGAAAATAATAGATGGGTTTTTTATTATATAAAGTATTAATTACATAAGCCCCATATTGGAATACAGGTATATGAAATTATTAAAAAAATTTAAAAAATCATGTGCGAGGTGTCTAGCTTCAAATTAGTGCGTTCTACTAACACATATAGATGATAGTAAAAAGAAATTTCGTAATTTTATTTCATGTTCAATGATTTTAATCAAGAAATGTTAAAAAGTTCATGATAGAATAATAGAATATAAAGTTTCGTGAAGTGAAAGTAGGTGGGGAAATGGCGAAGGTTATTGCAATTGCCAACCAAAAGGGCGGAGTGGGGAAAACAACTACGTCTGTAAACTTAAGTGCATGTCTCGCTCATTATGGTAAACGTGTACTGTTAGTAGATATTGATCCACAAGGGAATGCTACAAGTGGAACAGGTGTAGAGAAAGCAGATGTAGATGAATGCATCTATAATGTCTTAGTTGAAGATGTAGCAATAAAAGATGTTCTCAAATCAACAGTAATTGAATCGCTTGATGTCGTTCCCTCTACGATTCAACTCGCTGGAGCAGAAATTGAACTTGTCCCAACAATATCACGTGAGATTCGATTAAAAAGAGCTTTAGATGCTGTCCAAAAAAAATATGATTATATTATTATTGATTGTCCACCATCTTTAGGTCTACTAACGATTAATGCACTCACAGCGGCAGATTCAGTCATTATTCCTGTTCAGTGTGAATATTACGCACTAGAGGGTCTAAGTCAACTCCTTAATACTGTACGTTTAGTGCAAAAACATCTCAATACAGAACTGCAAATTGAAGGCGTTCTTTTAACAATGTTAGATGCCCGTACCAACTTAGGCATTCAAGTTATTGATGAAGTAAAAAAATATTTTCAAGATAAAGTATATCAATCTATTATTCCGAGAAATGTTCGTCTAGGTGAAGCACCTAGTCATGGAAAACCTATTATTATTTATGATAGTCGTTCACGTGGTGCTGAAGTTTACTTAGACTTTGCAAAGGAAGTGATAGCAGGTGGCTAAAGGTCTTGGAAAAGGAATTCAGGCTTTCTTCCCTTCTGATGCAAAGGAAGATGAAGTGATCAAAGAAATTAATATTAGTGAATGTCGTCCCAACCCATACCAACCTAGAAAAGTATTTGATGATGAATCATTAGAAGAGTTAGTAGAATCTGTAAGACAATATGGTGTTTTGCAACCAATTGTTGTACGAAAAAGTATTAAAGGCTATGAAATAGTAGTTGGTGAACGTCGTTTCCGTGCAGCAAAAGCAGCACAATTCGAAACAATACCTTCAATTGTCAGAAAATTAACAGAACAAGAGATGATGGAGATTGCTTTAATCGAGAATTTACAACGTGAAGACTTATCTCCTATTGAAGAAGGAATTGCATATCAACATTTGATGGAACAGCTCTCTTTAACACAGGAACAATTGGCAAAACGAATTGGAAAAAGTCGTCCACATATTGCAAATACTGTCCGGATCCTATCTTTACCAGATCCAATTAAACAGATGATAGAACATGGAGAGCTAACAATGGGGCACGGGCGTGCATTACTTAGTTTAAAGAATAAGCAAAAACTCATGGCTTTAGCAGAAAAAGTAAGGAAAGAGAACATTAATGTACGTGAATTAGAAAATATGATTCATCGTATAAATGAAAATGTTTCACGTGAAACATCGAAAAAGAAATTAACGACTGATGTTTTTATTAAAGAAAGAGAGTCGATTTTAAGAGAATATTTTGGAACATCGGTAAAGATAAAAGAGCATAAGAAAAAAGGTAAAATAGAGATTGAATTCTTCTCAAGAGAAGATTTAGAACGTATTCTAACCTTATTTAATAGTGAAGAATAAGAGAGTTAAAATATGATTATCTTTAGCCAACAAAGATGGAGCTTTAATTAAAGTTTTTAGCTTTAAATTTGTATGAAAAAATTCGTTGATGGTTAATTTACATATGATTGGTTGTAAAAATCAAAGGTTATAGGTGTATAGTATGATTTTATTAGGAACAATTGTAAACGGAATAGCGATAATAGCTGGTACGTTAATAGGAAAATTCCTTACGAAAATACCAGAACAGATTAAAACATCCGTTATGCAAGTTATTGCATTAGCTGTTATGTTGTTAGGTATTCAAATGGGTTTAAAAAGTGAACAATTTTTGTTCGTAATTTTTTCACTCGTTTTCGGAACGATTCTAGGAGAAATTTGGCATTTAGAAGATAAACTTAACGCATTAGGAAAATGGTTAGAGAATAAGTTAGGTGCTGAAGAAGAGGGCGGAATTGCGAAGGGTTTTGTTACAGCTACACTTATCTTCGTCATTGGTGCACTTGCTATTATTGGTGCGTTAGATAGTGGTTTACGTAATGATCACAGTGTCTTATATACAAAGTCACTCCTTGATGGATTTACGAGTTTAATATTAACGACAACACTTGGAATAGGAGTGCTCTTTTCAGCGATTCCGGTTATGCTGTATCAAGGTTCAATTGCTTTATTTGCAACACAAATTAACCGTTGGGTTCCTAGTGAATTAATGGATGTATTCATTCTAGAGATGACTGCTACTGGTGGAATTATGATTTTTGCAATTGGTTTGAATCTACTCAATGTAACGAATGTGAGAGTAGCTAATTTACTTCCAGGCATATTAGTTTGTGCAGTTCTCGTAACAGGGCAATATTACTGGAGTGACTTATTAGCATTGTTTTAAAAATGTATAAAGAAGCTTGAAAACACTAATTGTTGCTTTCAAGCTTCTTTTAATTCTGATTTTTTGTATGATGAACTCGTAAATCCATCA
>NZ_MJEH01000038.1 GCF_001742425.1 Bacillus solimangrovi | reverse complement strand
CTTAATCATAACAGATAGATAAAATGATGAAATCATTTCCACTAAAAAAGGCTGTCGAGACTTTCTCGACAGCCTGAGAACAACCAATTTTGGTTGTTCTTTTTCATCTTTTAGGTATCAACTTAAAATGTTGATATATGAAAAACATAACTTCCAACTATATGGAGTTATGTTTGTCTTATTGAAATAACACGCATATCAGCTCAATAAAATGATTTAGTTACTGGATATCATATTTTTTAAGAACTCAATTTTTTCTATATCTTTATTATTATTTTTATCTACTCGATAGCTATCCTTCCATGAAGACTCATAAACAGATAAATACTGCTCTGAATTTAGTAAATAATACTTTGCTTCCTCCTTTTGATATAATTCTAAATCCTCTAATTGTACTCCTGCAAAATCTGGTAGTGTGTCAATAATACCAAATTCAACGAGTGTATCATCTATTCCTAAAAATAGTATTAAATTCCTTTTTACTATCATATCCTTCATTGTGACTTCATTTCGCTGATGATGAATGCTCTCTAATTAAGGACAACGGTCACACTCACAATCATCAACAATCACCTTTATTTGAACCTAGCTATGCTAGTACTACATCAATCAATACTTTATTTTGCTTTGATAACTGATTTTATAAATATATATAATAAATGTATATTTTTGTTTATCCTCCTTGGTTTTTCTAGTAATATATCTGTTAGTGGCAGCTAATTTTGTAAAATATGTATATAGTTATCGTTATCACATTAAGGATTTTTGAAACTAATCTTGCAATTAACAAGTGCTTTCCACCGCAGTGTTCATTCAAGAGCAGGGAGGAATTTTAAATGATCGAAATATTAAATAGTATATTTTTTTATAACACAGGCTCACCGTTAGTATTGATCAGTTCCATTGCTAACATCGTTTTTGGCGTCGTTCTTTTCTTTGTAGGACTTTCATTTAGAAAAAAGGAAAAATCATGGTGGAAAATCGTTTCATTGGTTGGAGTTGTTGGTATTTTGACGAATGTAATTATACTAATCTACTAACTCGATTTCGGGTTTCTTATTTATATGTGTAATGACTTAGTTTGTATGAGGTGTTTAGTATGAAGAGATTATTAATATTTCTACTAGCTATCGTATTTTTATTTACTGCTTATTTTATATTTAATAGAGATGAAAATACATATGTAGGTAGTCCTAAAGATAATGACTTTATATTTGGGAAATGGGGTGTTAAAAGCGCTGTGCATCTAGGTGAAAATGATCCTTTTAACTTTTACTTTTTAGAATCAAGATATAAAAACAGCTTTTCAAATATTGATAACATCAAAAATGTTTCTTTAAAGGGCATGGCTCTACATGAAATTTCATCCTACGAGCTTTCAATCGGAGATTACCTAGAAGGTGGCTATTACCTTAATAATTTAATTTTACATTTAAAAGCAATAAATATTGGAAAAGAAAATATAAAAGAGTTAACGATTGAATTTTCAGATGGCACAACAAAGTCCTATCCTATTGGTAATCTTTCACTTGAAGTTTTAGATGGTGAAAAAAATAGAGAGATCACTACTAAAGAACACATGGCACTTTCTTCAGATTATACGTATTATGGAGTATTTAAAAATAACACACAAGATTCGATTCAACTTAAAGATTTTATCGTTGAAAATGAGTCATTGAGAATATCTAATGTTACTATTGATGATCAACCACTCAATAACCAAATTATTAATCCTGAACAATATTTCAATTTGGAAGCAAACCTAGAATTATCCAACAGTAATTATGAATTTCATAGAGCTTCACTTGTTTTAACTTATGTAATAAATGAAGAGATTAAGCGTTTTTATTTGGACCCCGTTGAATATGGTTCTATGAATATTAATGATGATACGATTAAATCAATCTTAGAAGATTAAATTTACTCGAAACACTATTCCGATAAGACCAGTATAGTGGTCATTACCACAACTATAAAGAGACAAACGTTGATTGTATACGGTTGTCTCTTTATTTAATTTAGTGTTCTTACTCTCCCTACTTTTGTCCACTTCGTAAAAAAAAGATTTTTTTGTCGTAAATTGCTTAATATTTTGTTTTCCATGTTTCCTTCGTAAGTACTCTCTCATGAAAATCGACCTAATTCACCTCATTACTTTAGTCCCTATCAATACAAATAAAGCCAAAAACATAGTTGTTCAGTTGTGAGTATTTTATGTAATAAATCATTAGCAGTGGATTTTCAGTTGCATTTCTCTAGCTTAAGTACCATTTATTGTGCACAAGTTGACTTTCATTAGCAGAATCGTACAATTAAATTAGGATTATATTGGGGATTTTATCGTATTTTGTCATGATAGATAACTTAATGTCCATTCAATTTTGACGCAATCAGCATTTTGTTTTCTATATAATTAGTAGTTTCATATTTAATCACGTGACCAGACGCTTAATAAGCTCTTCGATTCCTTAATTAAAGAAGCTATTAAGCGTCTGGATTTACCTATACCGTTCAACTAATTCCAACGAAATGCAACAGTTCGTTTCGTTGAAAAGCTTTTTCCGTATGTATAGATAGGAGAGGATATAATGAGCAAAGAAACAAAAAATCATTCGATGGGTTGGTTAAAAGGTGTTCTATCTAATAATGCCCAGCCAGAGCAAAAAAGTATGATTGAACAACCTGAAGAAGAGATTATTGAAGAACCCGTTAAAATAGTAGACATGACCGAACAAATTGAGAATGAACCTGCTAAAAAGGATATTCTTTCAAAAGATGATCAAGACAAGGTCGCATTAGATTCAATTGTCGCATTAGAAAACATATTACAAGACAGACAACTCATCCTTTACAAAAATAAAGGACTTGAAAATCAGTTACATACTGCTAATGAAATGATCAGTCGTTTAAAGCACGATCAAGTCAAAAAAGACCAACTATTATTAGAGAAGAACAAAGAAATTCGTGTGTTAGAAAGTAACCTTACTAACAAGCAAATGAGTTATGATCAGTTACTTGAAGATTATAAAGACTTTCAAAATAAAGCAAACATCGAATCTGGAAAACTTACAAACCAACTCGAAATAGAAATACATAAATATAACAAACTTAAAGAAGAAGCAACTGAAGTTCAATACAAAAACATGAACGTTATTAAAGAACTTGAAGAAAAGATTAGAGATTTGGAAGTTGAGAATCAAAATTATGTGGCACAATACGAGAAGAGCCAACAAGAGAAAGCAGAATTAATGCAAACGATTAATGACTTCACAGAGCGGATGTCTATTTCTTTCTCATCAAATCTAGCAGGTTCCGCTAACCAACCAGAATAATCGTAGTATGTTAGATTCTACCTCTTAAAGAAGGAGGATACGATGTCAATCTATACTAGTAAAGTTTTAGAGCTGTTGGCTATTGAACAAGAACTTAACAAGTATTACTTAAAACTAAGGTTGTCACTAGATCAAGACATTGAAATGCGTTGGGAGATCGATTATGAAACAGCTACAAACATGAAAAATATCACAACATTTTCAGAACACTACAAATACAGGCTGTCTCTTCAAAGCGCACATGAACTAGGTACGAACAACCATATAAGCTTCTTAACAAAAACATTTAAAGAACATAGCGAACGAATTGCTTTCGTTTGCTCAGAGCAATATGTACAAAGGCTGCACGTTATTAAAGACACTCAACAGTTAAATGAAATAATCGGCCTAACGTTCCTATCTTTCCAAAATACAAATGAACAAGAAGAATCAATACGAGAACAACCTAAAAGAAAAGCAAGTATAAACAATTATAAACTTTCATGGCTAACAGCTTGTGTATTCCTGTTAACTGTAACCTTCTTAGTCGTTCATATGGGCAATTCAAACTCCGTAGCGGAAGAGTTTTCAAAAGAATCTCAAATTTTAGTAAATAATGTAAAAGCACAAACGATAAAAGAACCTATCGAACAAGAAACTGAACCGCTTGTGCAAGAGGAACCAGTTCCTTTTATTATAGATTCACTTTTCCCAACTGTTGAACTGGAAGACACGTTAAATTATACGATTCCAAAAGGAAGTGTCGCAATAACGTTTGATGATGGTCCTTCTGAGTATACGGCTACCATTGTTGACACTTTAAAAGAACATGAAGTTGGTGCTACGTTCTTCTTCACAGGTCATAATGTGAAGAAATATCCTGATTATGTTCTCTATACTAAAGAACAGGGTTACTCAATTGGAAATCATTCTATGAATCATACGGAACTAACAAACCTTACCGTTGAAAATCAAGAACAAGAATTGCTACAAACGAAAAACTTGTTAGAAGGACTGATTCAAGAAGACATTCTCCTTTTCAGACCACCTTATGGAGCAACAAATGAAGGTTTGATAGAGTTAATCGAAAAACACGAACATAAAATGGTGCTATGGAATAAAGATCCGAAAGACTGGCAAACTCAAAATGCAGACGAAATCATTAATTACATACAGAGTTCCGATCCATCAGGTTCAATCATTCTCCTACACGAGTCACAAGCCGTAATTGATTCCTTACCTACAATTATTGGCTATTTACTCGAACAAGAATTGGAGATTGTGAGTTTGAAATAGAAAAATAACGTTTTAATCCATCAACACTAACAATGCAGCACGTTGATTTAAGGTCAATGTGCTGCATTGTTTAAAATTTAAGAAAGGTGCTACAGGTACAAGCAACTTGTTCTTTATTGAAAACCCCCTGTATCTTTATTATCACCCATCATATAATTTGAACTTTCTCCTGGTTTTGTATTTGGGTTTGTCGTGATATGAGGATTATTCTTCTTTTTCTTACGTCTCCAGTCAATAAATAAGGCGAATAGCAACACACCTACAACTAAAATAGCTAATAACCACCACACGCTACATCCCCCCTATATAAAATGAGCCACTGAAACAAAAATAGAAAACAACGTAGTAAAGGACCAGTGAGATAAAAAAATTTCATTTCTATAACCAATACTATTTTATGTATATTACCTCATATAAAAAAGGTGAACCATCACATCGGTTCACCTTTCAATCACTTACTTCACATCAATCATTAACGTATTACCTTCTCCACTCACTTCAGCCAATAACACTTTTGTAGCAAATGAAGCGGGTACATATACTTTTCCTTTATTTTTTTCTGGAGCTGCTTCTAATTCAAATGGTGCTACCTTCGCAAATGTATAACGGTTTTCACCAACTTTTACACTCGTCCATTCTGCGCCTCTTGATAACTCTACACTCGCTGTTTTCGGATTCCATTTCACTTTATATCCAAGATTTTGAGCAAGTTTGCGCAATTCAATCATTGTTACATCTGCATCTTTATGAATATATGATTTTACTTCCTTACCATTGACAACTACTTTATCGTATGTCTGTTCTACTACGTCTGACGCTTCTTCGTTTACATCTTCTTTAATCGGAATTCTCACTTCAGGAGCTCCGAACACACCTGCAGCAATTTCGTATTCATCGAAAATTAATACGATCTCGTCTCCTTCAACATAGAAAGCTGTGTTTTTATTGAGCTCTTCTAATTCAAATGAATTATTTTTAAATTGCTTCTCGATTTGTTCTTTCACTCGCTTTGTAAATTCATTTTGGTCAGCTAAGTCAAACAACTTTACAACTTCTCCATCTTTTTTATTAACAAAGTTGATTGAATCTACCGTACTCATTCCATTTGCTCCACCTGAATACGTATACGTATGTAAGACAATAGATACAAGATCTCCTTCTGTCTCCACGTTATAATCAATACCTAGATAAAATGGTCGGAATGGAATATCGGTTCCCTTAAATTCTTCTGCTAATTCCTTAGCTTCTTTTTCAACCTCGTTTTGTTTCGTTTCATAAAATTCTGCAATTTGTCTATTAATTTGCTTCTCTAACTCTTTATCTTTTACATTATTAAGTTCTGGCATGTCTAACTCTAGGTGATAGAGATCAAGCTCTTTATTTGTTTGCTTAGATTTCACGTTAATTCCTTTATAATTTAAGTCGAACGAAGCTGCTCTCACTTTATCAAATGGAATCGTAACTTCTACTGCTCCTGCAGCTCCAGAGGCAACCTCATACTCGTCGAAAACTAGACCCAAGTTCCCATGTTCAATGAAAAACGCCTGATCTTGCTTCACTTCTTCAAAATCAAATGAACCTTCTACTTGCTCTTTAACTGCTTTCTTTGCTTCTGTTAATAATTTATCCATATCTGTTACATCAGCAATAGTTAACTTTTTAGTATCTTTTTTATTGATGAAGTTAAAGGAATCAACGACTGTAGTTGCATTTGCACCGCCTGTGTATGTTTCAGTTGATACAACAACTGACACCATATCGCCTTGAGTGGCAACTTCAAATTGCATTTGAAGTTCATATTTATTGAAATTCCAGCCGTTTTCTTTTGCTTCTTTCGCTAATGATTTACTATCGTCTTCCATCTCTTTCTTTTTAGACTTATAGAAAGAGATAATCTCTTCATTTAGCTTCTTTTGAAATTGTTTATCTTTCAAGTTATCGAATTGAGGTGCTTTTAATGTTGCATTTAAATAATCAGTTTCAGATGACATATCCTTTATCGAATACAATGATTCTGTTTGAATATTCATCTCTAAAAGAGTCTGTTCATTCAAATGTGCTGCCAAAGCTGGTGTGATTCCACCAACGAGTAAACTTCCTGCTATACTTAATGTCACGATTGTTTTTTTCATAATTATCTCTCCTCTTATTATCTTATAGTCCAAGTATATCCTCTACCTAATCTAATTTGGTAACAAAGAAGTTACAAAAAAAAAGGAGTGTGAACTTAGACCTCTTCACTTCTCCTTGATTGCGTATAGCTTATATTATTGTTTACATTTACAAATAGTGATGCAACGATAACAGCAGACAATGCTGCAACGAGCTTCCCAACAATCATCGGTACAATCATTGTCGAATCAACTCCTGCTGTAAATCCTAAGTGTGCTCCTAATACAGATGCTCCACTTACAGCAAACGCGATATTGATCACTTTCCCTCGGTTATCCATCTTATCGAGCATCGTTAACGTAGGAATGACATGTGCTAGAGAAGAGATCACACCAGCTGAAGCAATCGCATTCATGCCCATCTTCTTTCCAATCCATTTCAATATTGGATTAAACGTAATTGTAATGAAATGAACGAGTGGAAATGCACCTGCTAACACAATCGCTATCTTTCCAACGATTAAAATCCCTTCATCGATCGGTGTTAAGTTAGGAATCAGAACGAAGCCTGTTAACGCCTGCACGACAGCTGCAATTAAGCCCCCAATGATGAACCACTCAACTACTTTACCGAAAATTGAAAATAATGAAACGACATGTTGAGGAGCTCTCCATAATCCTAACGCAATGATAACAGCAAATAATGTAGCTGGAATCAGATTTCTAATTAACATAGATGTCTCAAAATTCGCAACCACCCCACCAACAAAACTGCCGATTGGTATTGTCATCATACCTATTAAAATCCCTTTTGCAAAAATATCCTTATCTTCTCGTTTAATGATCGTAAGTGCAACAGGAATTGTAAAAACAATTGTCGGTCCCATCATCGTGCCTAATAAAATGCCTGACAGTGCGGCTGCTTCATCAGT
This sequence comes from Bacillus solimangrovi, assembly GCF_001742425.1. Classification (GTDB taxonomy): domain Bacteria; phylum Bacillota; class Bacilli; order Bacillales; family Bacillaceae_N; genus Bacillus_AV; species Bacillus_AV solimangrovi. The sequence continues at coordinate 14,957 of NZ_MJEH01000038.1, read as the reverse complement.
CATAGCTAACTCTTGAGCTAACGCGTACCCGCCCATATCAATTGCTAACAAGCTACCTGCAAACATTGCAGGATCTGCTCCAAACAGCGTATATATTGGAACAATAATTGGTGACAGCCAACTAGCCAATACAGGTGCTAATGAAACAAGTCCTAACATCGATAATGATAGTGGACCCATTGCAAGAAACCCTTCTCGAAACTTCTCTCCATAGCCAAACCGATTGCCTAACCGATAATCTATAGCGCCAATTATAAAAAAGATAACCATTAATATAAGAATAATGTCATTTATGGACATAGTTTATTCCCTTTCTAACTCGTATTCTTAAATCATAATTTTATCATTTTTCATGGAAGCTTTCATGTTTATCGATCACTTATGTTACAATACGAATGTTCGAAATTCGCAATTGTGAGGGAAAATCAATGAAGATTATTTTAAGTACATTGAACGCGAAATACATTCATACGAACCTTGCTTTACGCTATTTAAAAGCTTATTCACAAGATTCGCATGATATTGACATTACAGAATACACAATAAAAGATCCGATTATGAACATCGTATCTGATTTGCATACAAAAAAACCTGATATCTTAGGTTTCAGCTGTTACATTTGGAACATCCAAGAAACGATTGACGTTATTAAAATGTTGAAAAAGATTCACCCAAACTTATTCATCGTGCTCGGTGGCCCTGAAGTTACGTACGATACAGCCGATTGGATGCAGAAACTTCCCGAAGTCGATGGCATCGTTGTTGGTGAAGGTGAAGAAACGTTTAAACAACTGTTAGATACACTTCATGCTGAGGGTGACCTTGAGAACGTCGATGGACTTGCCTATCGAGATGAACATGGTGAAGTACGCATGAACCCGAAACGTCAGAAGGTCAACCTTAAGGAAGTTCCAAGTCCTTATCGTTTTGAAGAAGATAAGCAGGAGCTTGGCAAACGTATTTCCTATATTGAAACAAGCCGCGGCTGTCCGTTCTCCTGTCAATTCTGTCTTTCTTCTATTGAAGTAGGTGTCCGTTACTTTGATAAAGAAAAGATAAAAGAAGATATTATGTACTTAATGGAAAACGGAGCAAAAGTATTAAAATTTGTTGACCGCACGTTTAATATTTCGCGCAGTTATGCGATGGACATGTTCCAATTTATAATCGATAATCATCTGCCAGGTACAGTGTTTCAATTTGAAATCACAGCTGATATTATGCGCCCAGAAGTAATCGAATTTTTAAATGAAAATGCCCCAGCTGGACTTATCCGCTTCGAAATCGGCGTACAGTCTACAAATGATTACACGAATGAACTCGTGCAACGAAAACAAAATTTCAGCAAACTTTCTCGCACAGTTTCGATGGTCAAAGAAGGTGGCAAGATCGTACAACACCTTGACTTAATCGCTGGACTTCCCGAAGAAGACTATGCTTCATTCCGTCAAACGTTTAATGATGTGTTTGCCTTTGAAGTTGAAGAGCTACAACTCGGATTCCTTAAACTTTTGCGTGGTACTGGTTTGCGTGTACAACGTGAACAATTCGGTTACATTCACATGGATAAACCACCATATGAAATTCTAGGAAATAACGTACTCACTTTCGATGAGATTATCAGAATCAAACAAGTTGAAGATGTTCTCGAAAAATACTGGAACGATCACCGTATGGATCATACAATACGTTACCTCGTTCATAACGTATTTGAAACACCATTTGATTTCTTCCAATCATTCGGTTCATATTGGGAGGAACGAGGTTGGAGTCGCATCGGTCATCAGCTTGAAGATTTGTTCCGTCGTCTTCACGAATTTTTATCAACTGAGAAACCAATCAACTTAACGGTTGTTCAAGACTTAATGAAATACGATTACTTAAAAAGCATGAAGCATAAACCTCGTAAGCCTTGGTGGGGCGAGCAATGGTCGAAGAAAGAAAAATCAATGTTGTTAAAATACGTCGAAGAACATCCACACATGCTTGGCGAATCGTTCTCATCACGTAATTTATCAGAGAAAGATTTGCACAAACACACGATTATTGAGCAACTTTCATTTGATTTGCATACGTATTTAACGAGCGGGCAACTCGTACATCAAGAGACGTTTATGCTCATTCATTATGATCAAAAAACAAATGACAATCATCTCTTTACATTTGAAGCAGATGAAACGTTACAAGCAATTAAAATAACGGAATAAAGTAAACCATACGTTAAGTTTTCATGTCGATAAATTAAAAAAAGCTGATACTCTATTCAATAGATGTATCAGCTTTTTTTATTATACGAACCATAGAATCATGAAAAGACTTTCCACTGATGGAGGGTTCACTTTATGCTATACTACTGTGAAAGGAGGTGAAAAAATTGACTGAAGAACATTTTTTAATGTTATTAAACAATGCATTAGATCAGAAGCTTGACCCAATAAAGAATGATATTTCAGAATTAAAAACAGATGTCTCTGAGCTTAAAACTGAAGTTTCTAATCTGAAAAACGATGTCTCCGAGCTTAAGACTGAGGTTTCTAACTTAAAAACAGATGTCTCTGAGCTTAAAACTGAGGTTTCTAACTTGAAAACAGATGTCTCCGAGCTTAAAACTGAAGTTTCCAACCTAAAAAACGATGTCTCCGAGCTTAAAACTGAGGTTTCTAATCTGAAAAACGATGTCTCTGACTTATCAGAAGATGTCATTATTATGAAAGCGGATATTTCATCGTTGAAGACGAATATAGATCGTTTACAACATGATATGGTTATCGTAAAATCTGAGATAGCTTCGTTACATGAAAAAGTAACCGTAGTCGATTCAGAACAGAAAAGTCACTTCAAGCATATCGAACATATCCTTTCAACAGACCAACGTGTTATTGAACGTATCTCATTTAAAATATTCCAACATGAGGCTGATATTAATGACCTCAAAGAAAAAATTGAGACAAACTAACAGACGTCCCCATTAACAACGTTTCTATTCTTACTCCTTATCCTAAAATAATCGTTATAACTTAAGAAATATATCATTCCATTTACTACCTCATTTATTGCTCTATTTGTAAGGAAATAACGTCGAACAAAGCTGATGTATACTGACACATAACCAATAATCATTCCTTACCCTATTTCTCATTCATTTCATGAAAAAGAGCTACTCCAAAAGAAGTAGCTCTCATTCCTTATTGTTGTTGTCCATTTTTACGGGCATTTTCTTTCTTTTCCTTTTCAGCCTGTGCAAATGCTGCTGCTTCATAGTGTTTACTTGCATTCACATCAGCAAACTCATGGCCAAACTCTGTATTGGTGTTAAGTGTACGCGGTGTCTGTGCATTTTTTTGTTCTGGATTGCTTTTACGTTTACTCTTTGCCATTTGAATCTCCCCCTATTTCTTTCCTTCTAATTCTTCACGATCAGCAATACGGGCGCGTTCTTGTGCTCTCGTTGCATCACGGTCTGTAAATTCTTCGACTGTGTTCATATGTGGCATACTTTCTGTAGGTGTTTGATTATTGGTCTTAGCTGCATCAAATGCTACTTTACGTTTAGTCATGATGTTGTCCTCCATCTGTATCTTGATAGGCAATTAAGATGACATCTTTATCTAATCCAGCTCTTAAATCTTGCTCGGCTTGTTTCAATTTAGTTAATTCTTTGTCACTTAAATTCGCGATAGGATATTGTTTGCTCATTTTCTTTTTCTCCCTTGATTATAAGTTCTTGCCTTAAAATCATTTTTATAATTATGGCTTAGAGTACCATTTCCTAACGTTACACTTATCGTTCCACCCATTGAGTTATTAGGCAGGCCCATATTTTCACTAACAGATTGACCTGTATCCATCCAACCACGCTCACGTTCATGCTCGTCCATGAACTATCACTCCTTTGATTATTTCTACATTTAAGTTATGTAAAAAGCGAAGTTAACATCCTCATTAAACAACATGAAAGTTTTACCATGTACCAATTAACGTTGAAAATCAATAATGGAATTCCTTTTGTAAACATTAGCTTTTATTTTTTAACAACTTTAAATATAGGAGAAACACTTTGGAGAGTCGTTGCATATGCTGTTACTACTAAGCTGAAGGGGTGAGAAAAATGCTCATTCTTTTCTACTTATTAATAGGACTTGTTATTAGCAGCATGCTTTTTCTTTTACCGAAGAAAACGGTCAATTCACCTTTATTTTTCATCATTATTCTATTGTGGCTACCACTATTTATCATAGGTGCTTGTTTTGTATCTAAGAATAAAATTCAAAAGTTCGAGGAAACATATGCATGAGGTGAAGATGATGACAGAAAATGATCACAAATTTGAGTTCATTGATAAGACAATGCCACATCAAATATCATCTCCAGATTTTAAAAAAAGTAACATTAAACCACAAGAGCCCTTCGTGAATAAACATGGTGTCGTAATCGGTGATAGTTTATACAATTCGAAAAACTCCCCTCTAAATCAGTGGAGCATTGATACTGACCCAGAAATTATGGCTGGAGATGAATGGATTCATCCTACAAACGATATAGGGTGGAATACAGAAGAAAATCGCAAGCTATTAGAAAAGGAAAGTACAGATTCACATGAACGTTTCATGCATAATTCCGAAGATACAAGTTATCGCGCCGATTAGAAAAGTCATACTTACACAATAGAACCTCCTCTAAAACTTATTTAATAGACAAAACAAATAAGAGGATATTATGTTCAATATATGAACAAATATTCTCTTTTCTCATGCATATGAGTGCTTTTAATTAGACGTTGTTGATCCTATTTTATATGTAAAATAGGATAGAAGGCTTGTGGACAAACAGTCAAAAGATACAAACTTAAAAGAAACATAATAAAATAAAAAAACATGTCATATAGTGACATGTTTTTGTGTTATGTACGACTATGGCTGTATACAAGTACCTGTAGATGTGCACATTGGTGGATTATGGTCAGCACTTGCAACAGACAAACCTGATCCGATTAAAGTTAAAGTTAATGCTGCACAAAATAAAACTTTTTTAATCTTCATACCGTATAACACCTCCTGTGAAATTTTGAGATTTCTAAAAATACATATTCTTCAAAAATATTGTAATTCCTTCTAAAATATTGTATATTTTTCTAATTTTTCAGATTATTATTCATAGAACTTAATGATTGATGAATCAAATAGAAATCAAAAGAAGTTGCTACAAAAAATTAATTGTTATTCAACAAAATGGATCTGCTATAGAATAACAATAATTGTAAACAACTTTATTATAAATTTTACACAGCAACTTTAAGAAGATTACTTCAAAATAAAACAACAATTTTTAATCACTTTTTAAAGTTAGAACGCGGTTAAAGGTAATTGAAGACTAAGAATTAAACAACTATATTTTGTTGTAAACAGTTGTACCGTTTTACACATTTGATTATGTGTAAAGGTTGTAAAAAAACAAGAAGGGATATTACATATTTATATAATTGAGATTGAACAGCAAATTTTTATTAATAGGAAAACTGACCATACGAAATATTTAATAGTGCATATGTTAATTGTGTAGAGTCCATATAATCTTCAATACTAAATCATATAAGAAATCATTGTAATGACCCCTACTATATTATTAATGGCTCTTAACCTCGAAAGGAGTGTGTTAGTTATGTGTGGATGTGGATGTGGCAGACAACCTGGTTACGGATACGGTCCAGTTGCTGGTGCTGAGTACTCAGCTAGAAGTGGATTTGTATTAATCATCATCCTATTCATCTTGTTAATTATTGTAGGTGCAGTTTGTTTTACTTAATGTGAAACATCCGTTAGTAAATTTCATTTTTTCTCTAACGGAAAATTAAACTTGTACCCTTACTACCAAATGGCAATTCAATTTCTAACTTAAGAAGTGATCGTTATACAAATAAGACCACCTTCATGAGGTGGTCTTATTTGTAATTATCATTCATTAGCGTAATGCTTTTCGATATTTATATACTTTCATTGACTGAAACATACTAACTCGGTTAAGTCGATGGTCATTAATTTTCTCTATAATTACCTTTGAGGCATGTTCCATTACGATTAACAAATCGTTTGCTTTACTTAAATTCCCATCATCCATTGCTTCTAATGTTTCCATAGATAATTGTTCGAAGTTAACTAACACATAATTCATCCTGCCTATCCCCCTATGAAGTGAAATCCCCCATAATTTCAGATGTAAAAATGAGTTCTTATCACTAACTGACACTTACCAAAAAATGAATATATAGTCCTGATGTAATTATACACCATACGAACTATTTTTCATCCATTATTGTGATTTATTTACTAATCTAAAAGGTCACTCTCTCAGTCGACGCTATTTCTTGAAAACGAAATAAGGTCCTCCCTTTTTTACAGGAAAGACCTTTCATATCACAATTATTATAAGTGGACTGCTCCTTTTAAAGCTTTGCACATCTGTTGAAATTCAGCTGGATCATGAAAATCTTCATTATGCCAGTTTTCTTGTATCCATAGTACCATCTGTTCTAATGAATTAAAATATTCGCCACTCGTATCTGCGTTCCTTAACATAAAACGACCGTTATCTTCATCAACAATAACTTGGCATGGCAATGCACTATTTTTACAATTCAGTGAGTATTCCAACATTTTCACCCCTTATATTCTATAAAGTGAAACTCCAACCCGCAAATTCTTTAACCATTTAGGTAATGATTAAGGCGTTCTTATTGTAGACTCTCGTTCGTATTGAAGTGCCCATCTCGTGTTAGTAAACAGACGATAAATGATTCCATTCTAATTGACGCTATAACTTCAACTGCAAAGCTTAGCGTTGCACATGTATTTTAAACTGGTGGTAAAGCAATAATTGAGGTTCAATTCATCATTCTGGTCAATTGATATAATTTATTTTCCCAACCATAGAAAAAGTTAAACATATTTTTATTTTTCATGCATTATTAACTTGAAATCAATGAAAGTGTGACCTAATAATTAATAAAAAAAGAAGGATACCCCTCTAATTTCAGTAGACAGGTATCCTTATACGTAATTTAAAAGTTCCTCTTTCTTGGAGACGTACATTAAAAGTGACATTACTTTACCGAGATATAAATATCAACTTCACTATTCTCAGGATCTGTACAACGCTCATCATATAATTCGAAGTCAGTTCGAAATGCTCGCTCATTTGTTTTAGACCATTCCCAAATATATTGCCATGCTTCCATTACGACGGTCTGCACTGGTCCTCTTCTCGTCGTAAAGACGATATAATTCCCTTCAACGATTTGATAGCTCTTAAGATTATCTGGAACGTCATCTACTGCTGTTACTTCAGACCCTAGAGCAAAAGTATACTCACCTAATTCACCAGATTCATAATCTGTATAGAGAGCGATGATCGCACTATTTTTCTTATTCGGAATTTGCTCAAGCAAATGACTTTCATAAAGACTTCCCCATTGTGTTGGTATCACACCTTCACCTTTTATCTCTGCTTCATTCGTCGTTGTTTCAGCCTTCCCAATGAAAAAGAAACCACTTTTTCTCATTACGTCACTTATTTGAACCGTTTTTAACATACGCTCACTCCTATCGCTTCATTTAAATAGGTATTCTACTTAAATATGTTAAACCCTTCATCAAATGAGAATAAACGTTCGATTCATCTTAATTGGCTAATACTATCGCCAAGCTTGCATCTGATAACTGCTATATTTTTTAAAATTTAATCAACTATTAAAACATGCCCTCGTTATTGATATCATCGTACATAACAAATTCCCTCTTCCACTCTTCTTGCATACAATGCAGTAAAACTGTTGTCAATGAAACGTATTGATAATTAGTACTATAAAATACCATTTGATTGGAGAGAGTTCATATGTACTATTGGCATTCAAATCCTTATCAACACCCTTATTTCGTCTATTTCATTCCGCTTCGTACTCCGAACACAAATATTACTTATCCTCCGGTAACCGTTAGTAAATTTAAGAAATCAATCGAACAATTAACTCCAATGCTTAAGCAGACAGAGTTATTTAGCAAACGTCTTATTGAGAATGAAACGTTACGAAAACAGATTAAGGATGCCGCACAGAAAGGCAACAAGAAAGAGGTTGAATCACTTATTCGAACTGCTGGCTTGACCGACTTGTTTAGAATTTCCTATACACCCGACACCATTCACATTTTAATTCACCCGAAAACGAGTGACGTATTAAGTGACATCGTTCTTACACTACCGTGGTAATCATCATAAACTTATATAAAATAAAAGAACATTTCGCCATTCTTTATTCATGCTCAACGACCGATTAATCCTGATTTATAAAGTAATGATTAACATATTTTTTATATAGGACATTTTACCCTTTTTAAATTCTAATAATTCTAACAATAACATCTGTGATATAGTAATAATTAAAGTTACAAAATATTCACAAAAAAGGAGCGGAACATAGAATATGCAAACAAGACACTTCTATGAGAAAATCCTTCAAAAGCTAGAATCTGAACTTAAAAAGGACTACACACAGCCTGTCAAAGAAGCAATTAAAGAACGTATTTCATATAACAGGCAACAGTTGTCCACATTAAAAGAATTTCAGTAACCAATCGCTCAACTACGATTACAAATTAATATAGATACCTGATAAACAAATAAACAAGTTATTGCAGAGATATAAATAAGATTTTTCCCAAACCTTTTCAACATCCTCTAATAGAAAATGCATAACACATTCATAAAATTGAGAAACTATTGAACAAGGAGTGATTTACATGAAGGAGAAATTCGTAGGTAATTCAGAAGAACAATTGTTATTCGGTGAAGACCCGATGACTGGTTTAATCGAGGACAAACGATTAAACCAAAAAAATATTAAACCATTGTCTGACTCACTTGATGCAAGTACATTTTTTGATGAATTAACAGAATAAACAGGAAAGCGCTCTCATTTCAGAGTGCTTTTTTTCTCGTTGTATAAATGTGTCGCTCCTAACAAAATGATTTTTAAAAAAGTTCGAGCTCATTTAATAATTACATAGTCAAACAATTAAACAAAACCTAAATCAAATCATTGTCTAAAACAGTTTCCCGATCGTGTCTTTTGATGATCTCTCCAAAGACTGAGAATATTATGAACAGGACATATATGATTACATAATATAAAAATTCAGTTGATGTTGTTTGGATTATCACATATATACAAACAAATAAGAATGACTACAGAGCAAACTTTTCATTTCCCTCTCCTTCATTACCCTTACACATAAAAAACAATTAGAACTTGTAGCACTAAAACTAAAGGAATAATCATCAATACCTTCATCATCCTTGCCTTTTTAAACTGTTGTTTCGCATCACCATTTTTTTGCTCAAGCACCTTAAAATCCAATAACTGAGCAATATTGAAATTTACAAAAATCAATAAAACTATGAAAATCGTTACAAGTTCATTCTCAAACAAAAGAAATAATGCATCTCTCAGAAATATGATTGGAATTTCTCTCAGTGAACTCAACATTAAATATAAAAACAATCCTGATACAATTAACATCACAATGCCTTGTTGTCCCCTATATGTAACAGCTGAATCTCCCAGCTTCTCTTGCTCTAATTGCCACAACGGTTGAAAACGAGGATTGAGAAGATAAATTAAGCTTTTTCCTTTTATAAGTAACGAAATTGCTTCGAATCCAAACAAAAATTAAGCAATCCGGACAGGCATTTCTATGAGAAAGGCAACACAAAACAAACCTAACATAATAACAATACTTATATTCAACATAATAAAAAAATCTTTCTTCAACTTTCGATATTGAACATCATCCACCTAACCCCTCCAATCATAATTAGATTAAATCAAATTAAAGAGCAGAATAATCAATAGGCTGAATATGCTAAACACTAAAGCAATAACCAAAAGAATTTTCGAATCTTTTTTTGTACGAGTTTGATAGTCTTTATCTGATAGCTTATACTTAATCCGATAATCACGAATCCAAGCAAAATTTATTATAAGAAACGCAATAACATATGGAGTCCAGTCAACCTTATCAATACTTTCTATCTGCTTATCTTTTATAAGCACACTACATAACAACAATAAGAGAATGAAACCGAATAAAAACCAGTTAGATTGTTTTTCCTTTTTATTTATATATTCTTCTCCAAGCTTGTTCTTCTGAATCTCACCTAAGATTCTATACCTTGGAAACAATATTTCAAAAACCGATAATGATTTATAATAAGATAATAGCAAATCAACTGTAAAATATAACGCTCCTACGACAAAAATGACTCGATAGCTTTTTATTAAAAAGAATGAACCTATCATCAATATGCTCAACATGTTAGAGATAACAAATTGTTCTAGATTAAGTCTCTTTATTCTTTTTACATCCATACAAGTACCCCTTCGTACAAAGATATCAATTGACCTTTTTGTATCGACTCCACACAAAATACGCGATAGCAGTTACAAACACAGCACCTAAAAGAGGCTTTCTAGAAATAGTCATACCAGCAAATAAGTGCTTATTAGAAGAAGATTCATTTTTCCAAAGCTCATATACATTAGGTTCATATGTGAGTGTCAACCAAAATTCATAAGCAAACTGTAACAAAACATATGAGCTGACGAACAACAAAGCAAATTTAATAAAATCCCTCATGTAATCTCCCCCTTATTTCATCACAACATAACGAAGAATAAGATGATGACTGAAGATACAACGGCTAACGGAACGATAACAATAAACATCATACTTGCTCTAACCAAATTCTTTTTCGAAAACGGCAAAGGCTCGTCATTACTCTTGTTTTCAAGCTTTCGAAACTCGATTATTTTAACGATATTAACTAAGGCACAAACGATTATCATAACAATGCCTAATGACATACTATCCTCAAAGAAACTAAACGTAATCTCTTTAGGTAGAATGAGAGTTTGAAATAACAGTAATCCCGTTATAATTAACATTATGATACCTTGTTGTTTCCTATACCGTATTGCATGTTCACCAAGTTGCTCTTGCTCTAACTGCCACAACGGTTGAAAACGTGGAAATAGAAAGTACACAAACATTTTTTTCTTGAAAAGTAAGAAAAACGAATGGATACCCATCAGCACTGCAATACACAATTTAAAAATCCACATTGGTAATTCAATTAACCCAGCTATGTAAAACAAACCTAATCCAATCACAATACTTACATTCATGACGATAAAAAAATCTCGCTTTAATCTTCGATATACAATCTCATCCATTTTGACGCTCCTTATATTATCAACATTAAAAATACAAAATTAAATAAAAAAAATAGAACAAAAAGAATAAGAAATATACGAAGAAAGCTAGAAAACTTCAAATCTGTCTTACGTAACTCTCGAAATTCCTCATCGGTAAGAGTAGCCATCTTGCGATAATCACGAACAGAAAAAATATTAAGAATTATAATTACAGGAATAAAAGATCGAAACAACTCAACAAACTCGAACTTAAAATCGTTAATAAAGACACTACTTATTAACATTGAAACAATAACAACTAGTAGAAACCGCTTTTGATTTTTTATATCTTTTTTTACTTGCTCATCTCCGAGTTTATTGTTTCTCATATCTTTTAATACTTTTAGATTAGGGAAAAATATTTCGAACAATGTCCTTTGTTTATAATGAAGCACAATCAAATCAATGGTCACGTATACCACACTTATAAAGGAGAACAAACGAAAACTGAAATATAATAAACAAAACACGAAAATAGAAAACACATTGAAAATCACAATTTCTTCTATTTTAATACGCTTTAATTTTTTTGAATCCATTAGGAAACCTCCAAATAACTATATGGAAAATACACTAAATAGCTTCATAAATGTAAATATATAGTGATTGAATATTACAGAACAATCTCCTTCTCACAAGTCAAACCACCTGAAATAGCCACTTACTTACCAATATCGAGCACCCTGCAAGTGGTATTTGCACAAAAAAAGCAATTAAGCTGTACTTCACAACCGTACAACGTGTAACTATCTCTTGCTTTAATAGATGTATAGCGATTAGAAAACAAACTGGAAGAACAATGAAAAGACCTGTCACTACACCAGGCACGTACATTTGAAAAATAAAAACTTGCCCGATGTGACCAAATGCGTTCATTCCTAATAATGATGTAGCAAATAATAAAAAGCGGTCTGGTTGTAGTCCGATAACATGCTTTCCTCGATACGCCGTCATACAACCCCAAACGAAAAAAATAAACAACAGCAAAAATGCAAACGTAAATTCCATAGTTGTAATTGAAATAGGAAGAAGAGATTGCGCTTCCAAAAATGACTCTACAAACACAATCTCTTCTATATCATGAATGAAAAAGACAAACGGTAAAATTAAGATATACCTTTTCATTGCACTCATTGTTAATTTTGTACAGTCCATTCTGGTACAAGTAGTACCTGTCTCTCTTCTCCTTCTTCCACAACCACAAAAGTATCGTTTATAATTTCGTATGGTAATATTTCCGTTTCAGAGAGATTGACAGAAATTCGTTCAAATGTTTGTGCTTGCTCATTTGCTTCAAAGATTTCATCATGAATGATTTGCATAAATTGATCATAACTTGCTTTGTCTTCCCACACTCCAACTATAAATGCATCGTGACCTGACCAACCCCCAAATTGCTTCACAAAACCTTCTGCACTTGAAAGCTTCCCCCAAACGAGTTGTGCTGTATGAAACGCCTCTCTATTTTCTTCTTTAACCTCACACTTAATTTCCTTAACAAACATCTTCCTCTTCCTTCCACTTTGTTTTCCTCATTTTAACATGTGAACACTATCTATTAAACTCTCACATATGCAAAGAGCACTTCAACAATAGTATCAATCATTAAACTGATTATTTTCAAACTATTCTCACTATACCAATTGTAATTTACTAACCTAATTGATATAATTTTTAGAGATTTTAGAATAATCTAATAAGGAGGAGTTATATGAAGAAGCTACTCTCAATCATGGTATTATCAATCCTTTTGCTTGCAGCTTGTAGTGGAGGAAATAACACAACTAGCGGAAACGGTGAAAGCGCTTCAGAGAAAGGAACTAACATCGTTTTTGGTACAGGTGGGACTTCTGGAACATATTATCCGATTGGTGGAGCATTAAAGTCAGTATTTGAAGAAAGTGACCTTATTTCCAATGTAACAGTGGAATCGACAGGTGCTTCAGTTGCCAATATTCAAAATATCCAAGATGGCTTAAATCAAGTAGCAATTGTAATGAGTGATGTTGCTTATGATGCAATTAATGGAACAGGTAAGTTTGAAAATGGAAAGGTTGACTTACATGCAATTGCAGGAATGTACCCTAACGTTGTTCAAATTGTCACAACGAAAAGCAGTGGTGTTCAAACGATTGCAGACTTAAAAGGCAAACGTGTTGGTGTAGGGAAAGTTGGATCTGGTGTAGAACAAAGTGCTAGTAAAGTATTTGAGGCTGCTGGATTAACATATGATGACATGGAACAAGTAACACATACTGGGTATGCAGATAGTGTCCAAGAAATGAAAAATGGTAACCTTGATGCAGCATTCTTCACTTCTGGTGTACCAAACAGCAACATTACAGACTTGCAACAATCTATGGACATTCAATTTGTAAACATAGATGGTGATATCGCAAGTTCATTACTTACGAAATATCCTTTCTATCAAACTCACGAAATCCCAATTGGTGATGATGCGAAGTATAACCTAGAGCATGCAGTTCAAACTGTAGCGATCAAAAATATGCTCATCGTAAGTCCAGGTTTGAGTGAAGATGCCGTCTATGAGATGACAAACATGTTCTACGACTACCTCGGATCAGATGCTGTTTCAGTTGGTGCATTAAAACAATTCGATCGTGAAACAATGCAAGAAGATCTTGTCGTACCACTTCACCCTGGTGCTGAAAAATTCTATGGAGAAAAGTAACATGAGCAAACGGCATTCCCGTATACGGAGGTGCCGTTTTCCAAGTATACTTTTATTCTTATTCGGATTATGCCTCATAATCTACCTGTTTCTCCCTACTCGTATGCTCATCATTACCACAGATCATACACCAATCTATGCATTCACTTTCCATAAGAAACTACTTTTTACAATCAGTTGGAATCATTCTGTTGAAGATGAACAATGGGAGGAAGTCTACCTTGCAAATGATACAAATTTACAATTAGATTACACACGTTTCAAAACTTATGGTGCAGGTGTTCCAAGCTCCGAAGGTCATAAGAGCTATTTACAAGACGGATGGATATACATGACAGAAATCAAACGATCAATGACAGAACTTATCATTCGAACAAATTCAATCACGAATCACACATTAACCATTAACGATAATCGTTATTCGTTACCGAAAAATCAATATGTATTTCAGACGAAAACAATGCCAAGACTCAAATCTTTCATCATCCTACTAATTGCAAATAATGAGGTGACACGTAATGAATAAAGAAAAAGAAGTGCTTGAAAAGTACGACCGTGAATCAATTACTCGCATAATCAAAAACTCGAATACACTAAGATTGATTACACTGTTTGCAACTGGACTTGCTTTATTCCACTTATATACTGCATTTGCTGGCCCATTAGTTGATATTAAGCAACGTTCGATTCACTTATATATCATCATGTTACTAACATTCCTAATCTACCCAATGACAAAAAGATCAAGTCGGACACATATCCCGCTCATTGATTGGATATTCAGCTTTCTCTCACTCGGAATTGGAATTTATATGCTCAACATCACCGATCGCATTATCGAATCTGGCGGTCGTATTAATGAATTAGATTTTTATATTGGCACACTCGCAATCATACTCGTAATAGAAGCAACACGGCGTGTAACAGGATGGGGACTTCCAATCTTAGTGTATTCGAGTTTTT